>CAZXSG010000053.1:0-11090 GCA_964643185.1 uncultured Holophagales bacterium | reverse complement strand
TTGGTGTGGCGGTTCAGAATGGCGTGATTTTGGTGAGCTACATTATGCAAATGGAGAAAGCTGGAGCGCCAATAGAAAAAGCGGTAATCAAAGGGGCGTTAATTCGTCTGCGGCCGGTGCTGATGACGGCCTTTGTTGCTACTGTTGGTCTCTTGCCGAAGATCTTTTCTAGCGGCACCGGTGCTGAGGTGCAGCGGCCTCTCGCTACTGTTGTTCTGGGTGGTTTGATATCTTCTACTTTGTTGACGCTGCTGGTACTGCCTTCAGTTTATAAGCTGATCAACGAGAAGGCCGAAGCACGCGCCAAACGACGCAGTGGTGTTGAGCCGAATCCGAATTCGAATCAAAATCCTGATCTAAGTCAAGAGCCAGATCCGAATTCAGAGCCGAATGGCTCGTCTGCTAGTTAGATTCTATGGGCTGACCGGGAGTGTCTTTCAGCTCAGCTTCGATTGCTTCAACTTTAGGGCTATCGGCTTGTTTAGTCTCAGCTGTCTTGGTTTCGACTTGCTTATCTTCGACTTGCTTACTTTCTGCCGTCTTAATTTCGTCGCCCTTTGTTTCAGCTGGCTTGTTTACGCTATCTGGTGCTGTGGTTGCTTCTTTCGTTTCTACTGATTTGCTGCTCAGTTTTGTGCCCGTGTCACCACTGATTATCTTTTCTATGGTGGCTTGATCTGTCATCTGTTCCATCAACGCTTTTGAGTAGGCGGTGAGGAAGGGGCGATTAGTCAGCGTGCCAATATTGTAGTTGCGAATAGAGGTTGTGGCTAAATGGTTAATGGTACGTGAGCGCACTTCTAGACGTTTGAAGAGAAACACTTCTTTGTAGAGCTTGTTTTCTTCTGATCCGCCAGTGGAAAGAATAAAGGCCGTTTTGACAATTTGCGCCGCTGGGCCAACAAAACTAGGTGCTAGACCAGCTACTCCCAGCGCGCCCTGCACCACTCCTGATACTACTTCTGTGCCTTTCTTGACTTGGTATTTGCTAAGTTTCTCGGCTACCTCAGCTAAGATTGGATCTTGCTTCAGCACAGCCTCTTGCAAAGCATTTATTTGGCTACGCTCAGTTGATATGCCAAAGGATTTTGGCGATTGGGCTTTGATTGGCTCTGGAATTTCGGCACGAAGCTTGCGGAATTTGGCGATGAGCTTGTCAGCTTCTTCTTTGCCGATTAGGTCTGTTAGTGTGTTAGTCACTTCGGTAACAGCTGCAGAACCTTCGCCCAGGGCTTCTCGGTCAAGGGCATCTGCCGCTTCCGCGCAAGCGCTGACTATGTCTACATACTTTTCGTCAATGGCTTTCTCCCACTTTAGCTCAGTGGAAAGCTTGGAACTAGTGTTGATTTCCTTTTCCATCAAAGCATTAGCACCAGCACTGGACGGGCCAACGCCGCGGTAGTTGACGAGGTAGTGCACAAAGTTGCGTGAAATTTCTTTGGTGTTTTGCAGCTTGCCCAAGCTCTGCATTTTGAAGAGCTGCTCGTCTACTGATACCACTTCGGGGTCGCGGGTCATTGCCAGGGTCGCGGCGTCATAGACAGTTTGTTGTATGGGGTTGTCGGAGTGCTCAAATTCTAGACACTTTAGCTTTCCTGGGGCTGGTGCCGCTGGTTTCTCTGCACCAACTACTTTGTTGACGGTGATGCCAGTGTTCAGCTTGCTGTCAGCGAGAATACTTGTGTCGGCGGCGGGCGCTACCGACTCGGGGGTGGGCGCTGTCGCTGATTTCGCATCAGATGCGGCGCTTTGGGCTGTGTCAGGTGATGGGAGCGGTCGCGCGCGAGCACGGCTTCACGGGCCTCTTCCTCACCGAGCTGTGCGATCCGCGGATCGGGAGTTTCCTCGGGGCGAAGCATCTCGCCAAGCTCCTCAAGACGCACAAGCGCGACGAAGCGACAGCCCTCGCGGCCTACAACGCCGGGGATCCGTCCTCGCCGGTCGGGCAGGCCTACGCGAAGTCGATCCTCGTCGCCCGCGAAGAGCTCGCCCGGGAGCTCAAGGCTTGAGCGTGAGGACGGCAGCCCTCCGGTGCCTCTCGTCGGTGCGTCGCCGCGCCGCGTTCGGGGGCCCGCGTCCGGCGCACGTCCTCCCCGTGTGGCTCTCCCGGGCCCTCGAGATGGGCTACGACCACGGGCAGGGGCTCTACCATGGCTGACGAGTACTGCACCCAGGCGCAGATGATCGCGGCCTGCTCGACGACTCGGCTCGCCGAGTTCACCGAGGAGACGGGATCGACGCCGGCCCCGACCTCGACGGACCTCCCGCGCGAAGAGCAGTCCCGCTTCATGGACGGCTTCCTCGCGAGCGTCGTCGTCGTGCCCGTTACCGACGCCGCGACCCTCGCGATCCTCCGCCCTCACGCCGTCGTGCTCGTGATGATGGAGCTCTACAACCGCCGGGACATCGAACCAACGGAAGGCTTCCTCGCGCGCTACAAGGCCACGCTGAAGTGGCTCGAGGCCGTGGCGAAGGGCGACATCACCCTCCCCGCGAGCGCGACGCCGATCGAACCTGCAGAGGACGTACTCGATTCCCGGTGCGGAGGCGAGACCCCGACCTTCACGAGCCCGGACCCCCTCGACCTCGACAACCCGAACGAGCGGCTCTTCTCGTGAGCCTCCTCCTGAAAGTCAGCCCCAAGGGCTTCGACACGATGACGCAGGGGATCGCCTTGATGTCGGTGCGCGCCGGCAACTCGCTGCCGTTCCTCGCGGACTCCGGACACCGGCTCGCGTTCACGCTCGTGCCGCTCTCCATCCGAAACAACGAGATGCGGGCGCCGGCACCGAGGTTCCGCCGCGGTGGACAGCCGATGGTCGACACCGGACGGCTCCGTTCCTCGATCGCCTACCGCGCGACCATTCGGCAACTCGTCGTCGGGTCGAACGTGCCGTACGCGAACATCCTGAACAAGGGCGGGGTCATCAAGCCGAGACACGGCAAGTGGCTCCTGCAGCCGCTCTCCCCGCCGCTCTCGATCACCGAGGCCCGGGTCTTCCCACAGGGCAAAGCCAGGATCAAAGCGGCCTTTCCGGGCTCGTTCTTCCTCGAGAAGGGGCCCGAGGGCCCTGGCATCTACCGCCCCTCTCGGCGCCGCATCGGCACCCGCGTGAAGAGCGGCAAGGCTCTCTACTCTCGCTCGAAGGAGAAGTCGATCGAGCGCATCGCGGCCGCGCGCAAGAGCGTGAAGATCGACAAGCGGGAGTGGCTCGTGTGGCGCCCGGCGTGGCTCGCCGAGCTCTCCGCCCGTCACGAGCGGTACGTCGCCAAGGGGACCGGCGTCCAGGCGCGACCGAGCTCCGGCGGTAAGTGGTTCGACATGGGGCCCGGCTGATGACGGATGTCGGAACGTACGCCGCCGTCGAGGGCGAGCTCATCACGCTCATCACGACGCCCGCGATCACGGGGCTCCTGAGCATCGAACGCACGACGGGCCTCCACGGCTTCCTCGCGCGGCAGGCGAAGCGCAAGCCCTGCGTGGGCGTCGCATGGGCATCGAGCAAGCGAGACGAGAACTACGACCTGACGTCCGTGCGCACGCACCAGGTGCTCGCGCAGTTCGAGATCTTCGCGATCGCCGCCTCGGGCCGAGGAGCCTCTTCGGTCGGCACCGGAGCCGCGACGGAGGCTCTGCCGCTCCTCACCCTGATCGAGACGATCCACGACCGGCTCGAGCGCGTGCGCAGTGCGCAGAGCCCGAGAGACGGCTTCTACTTCCTCGGTGAGACCCGCATGGAGCTCGAGGAGGATCAAGGGATCCTCGCGGGCGTCACCCTCACCTACGGCCTCAGATTGATGATGGCGAAAGGCGCGCCGTGAAGCTGGAACAGAAGGTCGCCCCCATGGTCACGATGAAGATCCCGCAGCCTCTCATCTGGGTTGTGAAGGCTCTGATCCGCCTCCACGAGCACCGCTACCAGGGCATGCTCGAGTTCCACTTCTCCCTCGGCGTTCCAGGGGGCTGGCGCAACGGCCAGAGCGGCAAGGCCGAAGACATCGACAGAATCATGTGGCTTGCGGAGGAATCTCCTCCAGCCACAATATCGACCGCATCGCCTCCGGCCTCGGCCTGACGCGACGAACAAGAAACGGTTCCCCTGGGCCAACGCCACCCGCGCGCCCCTCAGCTCCTGACGGAGGCGCGCTATGGGCGATCCCGCAATCGGTCTTTTTTCACAGTTCGTGGTCGACTACGAGAACGGCTGGGGCACCGACAAGGGCTCCCCCGCCGGCTTCATGGTGGCCATGCGCCCGGGCTCGGGAATGAAGCCCACGCAGGCGCGCACGCCGAACGAAACCTTCCGGGGTGACTACAACAAGAACGTCCCGTTCCTCGACAAGATCGATGCGGCCGGGAAGCTCTCGATGTACCCGACCATCAAGACCCTGCCGTGGTTCATCAAGTGGCAGACGGGCGGGCTCACCACGACGGGATCGGCCGACCCCTGGGCCCACACCACGAAGACGACGAACGTGACGCCTCTTTCGGCTGTCGTGCAGCACTCGATCGGCCTCGCGACGACGGAGTACTGGAAGTTCAACGGCGTCCGCGTCAACACGATGACGATCCCGTTCGGGCCCGTTGGCGGGCTCGCGCTGGACTTCGACGTCAAGGGCAAGGTCGGCGCCGTCTCCACCACGAACTACAACGCCTCGCCGACCGATTGGCGCGTTGGCGCGCCGCTCGACCAGCTGATGCTTGCCGCCGCCGACGTGAAGATCGACGGCTCGGCAGTCGGCTACATCGCGAGCGGCACGATCACGGTCAACAACAACCTCGGCGCCGACGACTACCGGAGTGGCGGGGCCGCGACCCGCGGCTCTCTCGTGCCCTCCGATTCGCAGAGCGTCGAGGTCTCGATGCGCCTGTGCATGGACTCCTCGGCCGTGCGCACGCTCATCCAGCAGCAGACGCCGATCGCGCTCGACCTGAAGTGGATCGCGCAGGCCTCTCCCTCGCACTTCTTCCGCATCGAGATCCCGGTGCTCTATCTCGGCCGCGACGGAGTGATCCCGGACTCGGGCGCCGTGATGGCGGACGTGAAGGGCATGGCTGCCTTCGATGCGACCGTCGCCTCTCAGATCCGCTACTCGTTCCAGAACGACCAGGCCGGCACCGTCTACGTCTGACCCCGAAGAGCCCCTCTGAGACACAGAGGGGCCATGAAAGGACCCTTCAAATGGCACGTACCGCAACCCTCACCATCAGCGAGACCGAATCCGTCGTCGTCGTCCCGCTGACGCCCAAGCTCACCAAGCAGGCCTCCGATTCCCTCAAGAGGGAGAACATTCGGATGGGGTCTGCGGACACTTCCCTCGGCGATCTCGTCGCCTTCAACGCGAAGACGCTGAGCGCAGTCGTCGAGTCGTGGACCGAGAACGGCGAAGCCCTGAAGCCGCGCGCTCTGGCCGAGAAGATCACGGAGACCGTCGACAACTTCCCCGACCTGACGGCCGCGATCGTCGACGAGGCCCGGAAGCTCGCCAAGGCGATCGAAGCCGAGCGATACAGCGCCCTGGGAAAGTCCTAGGCGTCCTCGAGGCGCAGTGGCGTGCCGACGAGCAGACCGGCGAGGGTTCCTGTGAGGAATGCCGGTTTGCCGGCGAGCAGGCCACTGGCGTCAAGGGCGCCTGCTTCTTCACCCGTGCGAAGTGTCAGAAGGAAGCCGCTGCCGAAGCGACCGACGACTTCGAGGGGTTCGAGGCCGACGTCTGGGAGCTCTGGCGCCGGAGCCAAACGCAGTGGCGCGTGGGCTTCGGCGGCGCGACGGGCCTCGACTACGTCGGCGTTCGGCTCGTCGCCGACGCGATCGGGGTCGAGTGGGACGGGGACGTCCTCCTCGTCGTCCAGGGCCTCGAGTTCGCCAAGCTGAACGAAATGGAACGGCGACGACAGGCCGAGGAGCAACAGCGCAAGGCGCAACAGCGGTAGCGAGGAGAAGGGGCGATGACGGAACGGGCAGCCATACAGCTTGGGGTCGAAGGCGGCGACCAGGCGGCTGCTCAGCTCCGCGCCTACATGTCGATCATGAAGTCGCTCGAGAGCGCCGTCCTCGGCACCGGAAAGACCGCCGAGCAGGCCTCCACGAGCCTCCAGAAGATCGAGAAGTCCACGGCTGGGGTCTCGGGCCTCGCGCAGCAGATGAAGGTCCTCGAGCAGAGCGTGGGGGGCGTGGCGGGCAGGGCCGCGATCCTCACGAACGTCTGGGATGCCGCTTTCACCGCCGTCCGGAAGACGGTGGAGTTCGCGACGAGCGGGCTCACCAAGGGCCTCGGCTTCAACTCGATGATTGAGGACACCCAAAACGGGATCGCAGCGATCGTCTCCGCGAATCAGAGGCTCGTCGACTCGCAAGGGAATGTCGTCGCGGGGACCCGGGCCGTCGAGTTCGCGATGCAGCAGGCGCGCAAGGTCCAGGCAGACCTGAAGGTCGACGCGCTTCAGACGAACTTCTCGTTTCAGCAGCTCGTCGAGACTTTCCAATCTGCCGTCGGGCCCGGAATGGCGGCCGGCGTGAAGAGCATCGACGGCGTTCGCCAGGTCGCCGTGATGGCGGCGCAAGCGATGCAGGCTCTGAAGATCCCTGCCGTCCAGGGCGCTCAGGAGATCCGCGCCCTCTTCAGCGGGGAGCAGGGACCCGACAACCGGCTGAACCAAACCCTCCGAATCACGAAGGCTCAGCTCGAGGACGTGCGGAAGGCCGGTGGCGACGTTGCCGAGTTCCTGAAGGAGAAGCTCAAGCCCTACGCCGACGCCGCGGCGATGAGCACCCAGAACCTCTCCGTCATCGTCTCGAACCTCGGAGACGCCCTCGACCAAGCCCTCGGGGAGGCTGCGAAGCCGCTCTTTGACGTTCTGAAATCCGCCGCCGGCGGCATCAAGCTCGACGGCTTCCAGGGGGCGTTGAACGAGATCGGTGAGAGCCTCGCCGTTGCAGCGCGTGCGGCCGCGCCGCTCCTCGAGTCCATCGTTGGGCTCGGGCTCGCGGTCGTGAAGGCGGGGACGTCCTTCCTCTCGGCGCTCGGGCCCGTGGCACCGGCGCTCAAGGTCATCATCGACTTCGTCGCGGGCGTCATCGGGAAGTTCGGGGACTGGATCATCGTCATCTGGCTCGCGCAGAAGGCCTACATGGCGCTCGCCGCCGCTGCCGTCCTTCAGGGTGCGGCCGGCGCCATCGCGTCGCTCAAGGTCGGGATGGTCCTCCTCCTCACGGGGGTCCTCGACACCGTCGCCGCGATCCGCGCGATCCCGGCAGCTATGGCGGTCGCCTCTGCGTCGGGCGTCGCTGCAGGCCTCGCGGTTGCGGCCGCGTGGGCCGGCGTCGGCCTCGTGATCGCGGGCGTGGTCTACGCCGCGAAGCTCGTGATCGACCTCCGGAAGGAGCACCAGGAGCTCGAAGCGAGCACCGCGAGCCTTGCAACGGCCACGGCAACCGCCATGGATCAGCTCGTGGCGAAGTTCCCGGAGGCCTCGAAAGAGGTCGACGCTCTACGCACGAAGCTCAAGGCGACGACGGATCCAGACGACGTCCGGAAGCTCAACGCCGAGTGGCTGACCCTCCAGCGCACCTACATCACGATGAAGGGCTCGCTTACCGCGACCCCGATCCCGGCCCCGGTGGATACCAAGGTTGCCGAGGAGATGGAGAAGCAGACCGCGAAACTCAAAGCGGCGCTCGCTACCCTGGGCACGCCCGAGGCTCTCAGGGGTATCTCCAAGGCTCGAGAAGAGGGCGCGGCGCTCATCGCGCAGATCAAGCGGGACTATCCGGAGGGCGAGAAGCGCGCCGCCCTTCTCGGGCTGGCCATGAAGACCATGGCCGCCGACGTTGCCGAGGCGCAGAAGAAGTTCTCGGCCGACAGCGCCATCGAGGCCTTCAAGGGTATCGCCGCCGATCAGACGCGCGCCCGCGAATCGGCCGAGTCCTTCACGAAAACGCTCGAAGAGCAGGCCAAGGTCTTCAACGCGGTCACCGACGAGGGCGCGATCATGGCGCTCGCCTTCCGTCAGATCGAGGTCGATCAGGAGAAGGTGCGTGCGAAGCAAGCGGAGCTGAACGGCGAGCTCGAGCTGATGGGCTCGATTGCGCCAGCGACCATCGCGCAACTCCGTAGCGCCTATCAGGCAATGGCGGCGCTCACCCTGAACGACCCCTCGTCTACGGTCGGCCAGGGCCTCCAGGCGGGGCTCCTCCAAGTCTTCGCGCAGATCCCCACCGCCGCCGAGAGCGCTGCGAACGCCGTGCGCGACGTGTGGGCGGGCATGGCCCGGGCCTTCGACGAGCTGTTCTTCGACGTACTCACCGGCCGCTTCGACGATCTCAAGGACGTGCTCAAGGGCTTCTCGGACTCCATCATGCGTAGCGTCTCGAACTACCTTTCGGACCTCCTGCAGAGGTACGTCGCGACGCTCCTCGACGCACAGAAGGCGGCGAGTTCGGCGAGCGGCGGCAGCGGTGGCGGCGACGCCGGCTCGATCGCCGGGCTCGCGGGGGGCGTGCTGGGCGCTGGCGCGGTCGGCTACGGGGTCGGCTCCGCCGTCGGGCAGTTCGGGGGCGGGCAGTACAACTCGACCGGCGCTCAGATCGGAGGCGTTCTCGGCGCGGTCGCGGTCAACGCAGCCACGTACGCCTACTTCGGAACATCCGCGGGCCCATGGGGGACCCTCATCGGCGCCGTGATTGGAGCCGTCGTCGGGCTCGTCGCTGGAATGATTGCGTCGTCGAGCACTGAGAAGACCGTGCCCTTCTGGGGCGAGAAGCTCACGAAGGACCAGAAGAACATGACGCGCGGTGTCGGCGCCGACATGGGCGGGTTCATCGCGGACCTCGCGAAGACGGGCGGCTTCGGCAGGGATCAGCGGGGGGCCCTCGCCGGTGGCGCCAACGACATCATGGCCTGGTTCTTCCAAAACATGCGGTTCTCCGCGCACGCCGGGAGTCCGGAGGATCTCGACAAGGACATCGCGCGACTGTTCAACGAAGTGATTCCCCGCGAGCTTCTCCACCAGATGTTCGGCAACCGCGCGACGAACGACCTTGGGAACCCCGGATACGCCGGCATCACCGGCGCCACACGCTACGACGACAGCGTTGCCGAGGGCGCTCCCATCACGGCGATGCTCCGCGACCTCGGCGTGTCCTTCGAGAAGATTCGCGACATCTCTAGGAAGATCGACACCCAAGACCCCAAGAAGTTCATGGAGTTCCTGTCTGGATTCGTGGGTGTGCTCGCCGGGATGAAGGACATCAAAGAGAAGTTCGCCATGTCGGGCTCGGAGCTGATGAACGACATCCGGACAGAGGGCCGGAAGGGGCCGCTCGACGGCATCAGGGAGCAGGTCCTCGAGCTCCAGGACCTCTTCGGCGCGATCACGCTTTACAGCGAGGATCAACAGATCGCCAAGGGCAAGGAGGCCGTGGAGGCGGCGCGCTCGTTCTTCGACAAGGTCAGGCAGTACGCGCAGCAGCTCATGCGGGCGGGCGAGGAGTTCGCGTCCTCCGTTGGCTCTCAGCTTCAGCGCATGCGGGACATGTTCAAGAACCGCGAGTGGATGGCCGATGACCTCCGGCGCGGCATCACCGAGATCATGTTCGGCTCCTACGAGTCGGGCTCCGGCTCAATGATCGGCGTCTCGGCCGAGAAGGGCATCGAGCTCGCCCGCCAAGCGCAGGCCTACATTCAGCAGCTCTTCGACCTTCTCGCGCAGCGGCTCGCGGATATCACGGCCCTCGCTTCCGATATCGACAGCCTTCGCGCGAAGTTCGGCCTCTCGGCCGGCGATCGCAACTTCGAAGCCTCGGGCGGGAATCAGAGCCTCGGCGTCACGGGCCTCGCGAACATGGCCGCCGCCATCAACGCCAAGGTGCGCGAAGCGGCGACCCTCACTGGAGACGCGCAGCTCGCCAAGATCGCCGAGATCCGGGACGCAGCGAGCGAGATGTACGACTACCACCTCTCGCTCCTGAGGAGCATCGCCGACGGCATCAGGGAGATCACGGCCTCGATCGACGAGCAGATCCGCGGGATCCGGTGGGACGCCGTCACGGAGAGCTATCAGAACGCGCTGAAGAAGATGCGCGAGGCCGACAATCCGGCCGACGCAGCGCGCTACAAGGCCGACGCGGAGCGCATTCGCGCGGGGCAGGTCGACGAGCTTCAGGCGCAGTACGAGGCGCTCATGGCCCAGATCCGAGGCTCGCAGAACCCCGAGGAGATCCGGCGACTCACGGCGCAGGCGCAGGGAATCATGCGGACCTATCTCGGCCTCTTCGACGGAGAGGAAGTGGACGCCTCGACGCGCCAGGCCGCGCGCGACTTCGCTGCCGAGCAGCTCCGGCTCCTCGGAGAGCTGAGCACGGGGGCACTCGCGGCCCTCGGCGACGCGATCAACGAGATGCTCGACGACATGGTGCCCGGGCTGAACGAGATCGGCGGGGCGCTTCAGGCGCAGATGAGCGCCGTCAAAGCCGAGATGGAGCGTCTCGCGGCGCAGCTCCTCCTCCTGAACCAGCGCGTGCAGGAGTTCGTCGACAGGGGCGTCACGAACGCGACGAACGAGATGAACAAGCTCGTGCCGGCCGTCATCGCGGCGACGGGCACCTTCACGGAATTCAGCGGCGAGGTTGCTGGGGGCACGACGAGCATCGACGACTTCGGCGACGCTACCGACGTCGCCACGGGGAAGGTCGACCGATTCGGCCGCGCGCTCGATCGGATCTCGGGATTCCTCGAGGAGCTACCGGGCACCGGCGGGCGGGCTACGACCCCGGCCTCCGGCGGCTCCGGCGGCAACCCCTCCGCGATCGGCACGGCGCTCTCGACGATCCGCAGGACCCCGCAGCTCATGAGGGGCTACACGGGATGAGCGTCTACCGCACGGCGCACAAGCGCGACGCCTCGCAGAGATACGCCTGGGGCGTGAAGCTCTGGTTTTCCTCGCCGCTACTCCTGACGAATGCGCCGTGGGACGTGTCGTACGGCGGCGAGACGTACGCGCACGCATGGTTCTTCGAGATTCCCACCCTCGGGCAGGCGGTCAGCATTCCACTCGAGGCCTCGGTCTCGATCGGGAACCTCGACGGCTC
>CAZXSG010000052.1:0-11099 GCA_964643185.1 uncultured Holophagales bacterium | reverse complement strand
GGAGGGCCTGTCGCGAGGGGGGGCGGGGGGGGTGCAACCGCCGGGGGCTCGTTCTGTGGGCGCTCGCGCGAAGCGAAGCGGAGAAGGAGACGGCGATCGAGGCGTTCGCTTCGGCCTGCCGCGTCGGCGATGCCGAGGCCTGCGCGAACGGCGGGCTCCTCGTACAGGAACGGCCCGGCCGCGAACGCGAGGCCGTCCCGATGCTGGAGCGGGCATGTGCTCTGGGAAGCGCCCCGGGCTGCTCGCACCTGGCGTTCCTGCACGCGACGGGCACGCTCGTCCCACGGAACGACGCCACCGCCACGCCGCTCTACGTGCGCTCGTGCGAGCTGGGCGATACGCGGGGCTGCTACAACGAAGCGCTGATGTTCGAGAGGGGCCGGGGTGTGCCGAAGGATCAGGCGCGAGCCGTCGCCGCGTACCGCGAGGCCTGCGAGGAAGGCCGGAACCCGACGGCCTGTACGAACCTCGGGTTCCTCGTGGAGCGGGGCCTGGGTGTCGCGCAGAGCGCCGAACGGGCGGTGGAGCTCTACGGGCGCGGCTGCGCGGGCGCGCCGTGTCAGGCGCCCAACCTGACGGGTTGCGTGAACCTCGCCCGTTCGTACCGCGACGGAAAGGGCGTTGCCAAAGACGTCGCCCGGGCGGCGAGGATGTTCCAGGACCTCTGTGAGAAGCCCGTGGATCCCGGAGACGTCGGGAGTGCCGAGCTCCAGCAGGCGCGGGCCTGTGCTCTCCTGGGCGGCCTGTATCTGAACGGGAGCGGCGTTCCCAAGGACCTGGCCAAGGGCCGGTCGTATTCGGAGATCGGCTGCTCGAAGGGGGACGCGTTCGGGTGCTTCAACGGGGGGGTCGTCCACTCGGGAGGGCTCGGAGTCCCGAAGGACCTCGCGCTCGCGGCCTACTTCTACGACAAGGGCTGCCTGGCAGGGGACGGCGAGTCGTGCTTCGAGCTCGCGAAGGCCCACGAGAAGGGGCTCGGTGTCGCGGTGAACAAGGCCCGCGCCGCCGAGCTCCTCGGGAAGGCCTGCGCGAACGGCTTCGAACAGGCCTGCAAGAAGTAGAGCCGTCGGGCCGTTCAGGGCTTGCGGGGAAGGCTCTCCACGACGTCGCCCGTGTCGATCGCGTCGCGCTTCACGACGGTCCACCCGTTGCCGTTCGCGCGTCTGAAGCCCTCGAAGTACGAGGGGAGCCCTTCACCGAAACCCGTGTCCGACTGGACCTGGTAGTGGAGATGCACGAGAAAGGCGTCGCCCGAGAAGCCCATCTCGCCGATCTTGCTTCCGCGCGTCACGCGGTCGCCGGGTTTCACCGTGACGCTGCCCTGCTTGAGGTGCGCGAGAAAGCTGAACTCGCCGTTGCCGTGGTCGAGCATCACGTAGTTGCCGAAGAGGAGCTTCACGTTCTTCATAACGGCTTCGCGATCGAGCGGTGCCTTCCGGCTCTTCGTGTTGTCGGGCCTGTCGTTCGCCATGGAGACGACCGTCCCGTCTCCCGGGGCCAGCACGGGCTTTCCGAACCCGAACCAGTCCTCGTTCCGCTCGCCCGTTCCCGAGTACATGCGTCCCTTCTCGTCGACGACGCAGAGGTCGTAGGCGTAGCGACCGAAGTTGGACGTGATACCGAGAGCCGTCGTCATGCCTCCCGTGATGTCGAGCCTGCGGTGATGCGCGTTGAACTCGTGGCCGTCGTGAACGAGGAGGCGTCCTTCGACGGGCAGCACGAGCCGCGTCTTTCCGGGATAGGGCCTGGGCTTCACCACGACCTGAGCGCGGGCGATCTCCGCGTTTCCGCCAGGCGCGCTGAAGACGACCTCATACGCGAGCGTCTCGAGCTTCAGGTCCGCCGGAAACGAGTGAAAGGGGTTGAAGACGACGAGCTTCCCGCCGGGTGCAATCGTGCGCTCCGGAAGCGTGCTGATGCTGTCGCCGTTCGTGCCCAGCCGCCGCTGCGCGATCAATTCGTTCAGCCCTCCGGGCCCGGGAACGCCTCCGGCGCGCTGAGTTTCCCCGCCGGAAAGCACCGAGACCTCGATTCCGGTGATCTCGAGCGGCTCTTTGCTCCGGCTCTCGAGAAGGAGATCGAAGTTGAGGAGCTGCTGACCGCGACTCGTCTCGATGAGCGGCGTTTCCGGGAGGAGCCGCACCGACACGGGAGCGGGTTCGGCGGCGTGAACGGAGAGAGAGACGGAAAGCAGGGCGAGCGCCAACGCGCGGTGTGACTTCATGGCGCATGGAACGAAACCGGACGCGGAAAAGTTCGCAGAACGTAGAGTCGGCGCGGTGGGATGGCGACGGCATTGGGACCCGAGGATCGCCCGGCTGGCTCCATCTACCCACCAGCGTATGCTTGCGAACTGACATGAACAGCATCGTCGTCATCGATGACGAGGCGGCCCTCCGCCGACTCATCGCGACGACTCTGACCGCTCAGGGCTTCGACGTGAAGCAGGCCGAGAACGGCGAGGCCGGCATCGCTCTGTGCCTCGCGGCAGCGCCGTCCCTCGTGCTGAGCGACATCAAGATGCCGGGGCTTTCGGGCTTCGACGTGCTCTCGCGCCTCCGCGCGGAGCCCGCCACCCCCGGGTCCCCCGGGTTCATGAGGAGGGGGGCCGGCGACGCGGCCGATCTGGGGCGGGGAAGGGTGCCCGGCGCCGACGACTTCCTGCTGAAGCCGTTCGGCCTGCGCGTTCTGGTTCAGGCGGTGCAGACGCGTCTCGCACGGCAAGAGGCCTTCGAGGCGCGGCTCGAGAAGCGCCTCGCCGACGTGCAGACGGGCTTCGGCCGCACCTTGGGGCACGAGCTGCGCACGCCGCTGAACGCCGTGCTCGGCTACTCCTCGCTCCTCCTCGAGGAGGGGGGCATGTTCTCTCCGGCGGAGATCATGGAAATGGCCAAGGGAATCCACGCAGCGGGCCGCCGTCTGCAGCGTCTCGTGGAGCGACAGATCGCGTGGAACGAGATCGACGGCCTCGAGGCGCGACCGGAGGCGCGAGCCGGAGAGGACCCCGCGGGGAACGCCACGTGCGAACGCGAAGCGCTGAAGGCGGCGTCCGAGGCGGAGCGCGCCCAGGACCTCGTCTTCGAGCCCGCCCCGGAGCCCGAGGCCGGCGCGGCGCCGGTCGCCATCTCACCCCAGCATCTTTCGCTCATCGCGCGCGAGCTCGCGGACAACGCCTTCAAGTTCAGTGAGTCCGGGACGAAGGTGAAGGTGTCCGTCGAGCGCGCGAACGGCATGTTCGTGCTCACCATTCGCGATGAGGGCCGCGGCATGTCCGACGACGAGATCGCGTCGGTCGCGGCCTTCCGGCAGTTCGACCGGCGGAGCTACGAGCAGCAGGGGCTGGGCATCGGGCTCGCGCTCGCCCGGCGCACTGCAGAGCTCTACGACGGTACCGTCGACCTCGCCGGGAACCCGGACCACCCGGACGTTGGACTCACCGCGATCGCACGAATCCCTCTGATCGGTGAACCCACTCCGTAGAGAACGGTGTACTGGTTCCGGATGAGGTGAACCCATGGCGCGCTCGCTTCGTAGGTCGACCCTGGCTCCGCTCGTGCTCGCCTTTCTTCCATTCGCCGCGGGAGGCGAGCCCTCCGAGTGCCCGGCCGGCCTTCCCGCCTTCCAGGCCAGTCACGCCCCGTCCATTCGCTCCACAGCGGTGGCGCGCCGGGCGATCGCGTTCGCATCGAGGGACAACCTCATCGACGAGGAGATCTTCGGGACGCTCGAGCAGGAGGGCGTCGAGCCCGCGCCCCGAAGCGGCGCCCCGGAATTCCTGCGGCGCGTCACGCTCGATCTGACCGGTCGGCCTCCGGATCTCGAAACGACGCTGGCGTTCCTGGCGGACTCCTCGCCGGACGCCCGCGAGCGCCGGATCGAAGCGCTGATCGCTTCCGAAGCGTTCGTGGACCGCTGGGCCGGGTTTCTCTCGGAGCTCTACCGGGTGACGGCCTATTCCTCCACGTCGTTCATGGGCCCTTCGGGACGCAATGCGTGGCATCGCTTCTTCGTGAACGAGCTTCGCGCCGGCACACCGTACGACCAGATCGCTCGCAGGGTGCTGACGGCGTCCGGTACCGGCCGGGAGGTCGGTCCGGCGAACTTCGTCGTACGCGATATCGCGTTCAACGGTCCGCCGCAGGACACGTGGGACAACCTGGCCGCCTCCACGGGCCGCGTCCTCCTCGGAACGAACCTCTTCTGCGTCTCCTGCCACGACGGGGCGGGACACGTCGAGGGGCTCAACCTCTGGCTGTCGGGGATGACGCGCCGCGACTTCTGGGGCCTCAGCGCGTTCTTCGCGCAGACCGCGGCTCGGGCCGAGTATCTCGAGAGGGAGCGCGAGTTCCGGTACGACATCTTCGAGTTCCCGTTCCTCGAGTACCGGCTCGACACCACCGACGGCAACAAGTCGCCCCGCACGCCCGGCCCGGATGGAGCGGTCGTCGTGCCACCGGCGTTCCCTCTCACCGGCCAGGCCCCGGCATTCTTCGAGGCCCGCCGGGGGGCTCTCGCGCGGCTCGTGACCTCGAACCGGCAGTTCGCGCGGGCCACCGTGAACTACGTGTGGAAGGAGCTCTTCAACCTCGGCCTCGTGGAGCCGGCCGGCGACTTCGATCTCGCGCGCCTGGATCCCGCGAACCCGCCGCCTTCGCCGTGGACTCTCCAGCCCACGCACCCGGCGCTGCTCGAGCGCCTGGCCCGGCACTTCGAGGAGAGCGGCTACGACCTGCGCGCGCTGATCCGCCTCATCGTGAAGTCCGAGGCGTATCAGCTCTCCTCGAGCTATCCCGCCGAATGGAAGGCCGAATACGTTCCGCTCTTCGCGCGACACCTGACGAGGCGCCTCCGCGCCGAGGAGCTGCACGACGCCATCTCGGTGGCCACGTTCCTGCCGATCCCGCTGTACGTGAAGGGCTTCGAGGCCCCGGTGCCCTGGGCCTCGCAGCTGCCCGACACCTACGAGCCTCTCGGCGAGGATCCGGCCGGGGTGTCGCCGGTCGTCTTCGATTTCCTGCGCACGTTCGGCCGCGGAGATCGCGACCTCGCGGCCCGCACGGGCCAGGGCTCGCTGCTCCAGGCCGTCCACCTCTTCAACAACCCGCTTCTCACGTACCGCGTGCGATCCGACGTGCCCGGCACGCTCGTGGCCCGCGTGATCGCGGCGAACGTCCCGAAGGAAATGCAGCGGGACGTTCTCTTCCTCGCGACGCTCAGCCGGCTGCCCACGGAAGAGGAGGGGAGGGCGGCCCTCGCGATCCTGAAGGATCCCCTGAGATCGCCATCCGCCGCGCTCGAGGATCTCCACTTCGCTCTCCTCAACAAGCTCGACTTCCTGTACGTGTACTGAGAGGGCCTGCATGACACCGTTCGATGGTCCCGGCCTTTCCCGCCGCGTCATCGCCCAGCTCGGGGGCTTCAGGCCTCGTGGCGTCCTGGTTCCTCGAGCCGTCCCGCCTGCTCGCGAGCGCGCGCTCTTCCGTGCCGGTTCGGGGCACGGCCCGCAACCTGGTGCTCGTTTCGCTCGCCGGCGCGCCCAGCCACGTCGACACGTTCGATTTCAAGGAGGGCCCATGGACGCCTCCGGCCTTCCAGCCGGAGACGTACGGTGGCGTGCGCTTCCCGCGCGGCCTGATGCCGGGCCTGGCGGCGCGGCTCGACACGGTGACGCTCGTGCGGTCCTGCCGCGCGTGGGCGCTCGTCCACGGGCTCGCGCAAACGTGGAACCAGATCTCGAGGAACCCCGCGAGCGCGCTCGGCTCGGTGGCGCCGCACATCGGATCGGTGATCGCGCTCGAGCTGGCGGCGCGCGAGCCCGGCGCAGGCAACCTTCTTCCTCCGTTCCTTGCGCTCGGTTTCGGCCCGCTCTCGGGAGCCGGGTATCTGCCCTCGGGCTTCGGTCCCTTCGTCCTCCAGCCGCAGCCCGGCGGGATCCCGTTTCTCGCTCCCGACGGCGGGCGGAAGCGCTTTCGCCGGAGGGTCGACGACATCGGGTTCCTCGATGCCGCGCTGCGAACGGGCTCCGAGGTGCCCGACCTGGTGGCATTCCAGGAGCAGGCCCGGGCGCTCATCGAGTCGGGCGACGCCAACGAGCTCTTCTCGTTCACCCAGAACGATCTCGTGCCCTTCGGCGCCACTCCCTTCGGCGCTTCGTGTCTCGTCGCGCACAAGGTGCTGGCCGCGAGGCGGGGGACCAGATGCGTCCAGCTCACGCTGGACGGCTGGGATCACCACACCGGGATCTACGAACCCGGCGGTCTTTTCGCGAGCTGCTCTCAGCTCGACGCGGGGCTCTCGACGCTACTCGACCGGCTGTCCTCGACGGCCGGTGAGCTGCCCGGCCAGACCCTGCTGGACGAGACCCTGGTGCTCGTGTCGGGGGAGTTCGGCCGCACGACCGGCCCTCTGAACGGCCAGGCCGGCCGCGACCACTTCCTGCGGCACACGGCTCTCCTCGCAGGCGGCGGCATCGTGCCGGGACGGGTGCTCGGGCGAACGGACGCGGCCGGAGACGCGCTCCTCGAGTCGGGCTGGAGCGCCGGACGGGACGTGCGGCCGGAGGACCTGGCGGCCACGGTGTACTCGGCGCTCGGCATCGACTGGACGACCGTGAGAACGGACGACCCCTTCGGCCGCGGCTTCGAGTACGTTCCGTACGCCGCCGACGGCGTCTACCGGCCCGTCGAGGAGCTCTGGGCTCAGTAGAAGAAGCCGGGAACCGTGCGCACCTTGCCGCGCCGGCTGCGGACCTCCACCGGATGGAACTTGTCCTGGTGTCGCTCTCTGGTCGTGTAGGAAACGACGTACTGCGTCCTCAGGTCGCGCTCGATCTCGCGGTAGATGCGCGCGAGGTCCGCGGGCTTCTTCACGTGCGAGAACGTTCCTCCGGTCGTCTCCGCGAGCCGCTGCAGGAGCTTCTCGTTCGGAGGGGCGATGTCCAGGCTGCGGTCGATGCGCACGAGCTCCGTCTCGCCCTTCTCGTTGACGCGCGTGATGCGCCGGAGCGTTTCGATGCCAGAGGTCAGGCCGAGCACGTAGATAGGCACGCCCGAGAGCCGCGCGTAGGCGAGCGCGTCCTCTTCCTTCGCGTCCCCTTCCGACGCGTAGCCGTCGGTGATGAGGACGAGGGCGCGGGCGCCCTGCTGTCCCTGGAAGCGGTAGATCGCTTCGATGAGGGCATCGAAGAGGGCCGTCCCGCCCTCCGAGGCCGTCGAGAGCGACAGCAGGCTGCTCTGGACCTCGGTCTTCGAGGTGGTCCAGTCGAGCGCGTTCACCGGGACGGGTCCGAAGGCCAGCACGAACGCACTGTCTTTCGGCCCGACGACGTTCTCGACGAACTGACGCGCGGTGACCTGCTTGAGCTCCTCGGTGTGCTGGAGCGAGGCCGAGATGTCGATCGCGAAACCCAGGGCGAGAGGCGCGTCGCGAACGAGCCGCACCTCGCGGATCTCGGCCGGCCCCTTCGGCGTCGACACGGTGAAGTCCTCGCGCACGAGGTTCTCGAGCGGACGTCCGCCCTGCGTCACGGCGACGAGCTGGTCCACCGCATGCGCGTCCGACTGGGCGAGGAAGCCCCGCGCGTTCACGAGCGAGGTGCGCGAGGTCTCGCGCCCGCGGCGGGAGACGAGCCGGGCCACCAGCGCGGAGGGACCCTCGGGCAGATCCAGGCTCGTGGCGTACGTGCCGTCTGACTGGGCGACCGGCTGCGGGAGCCCGTCGCCTTCGAGCGCGAGGGACGCCACGGCGTCGTCGGCCGGCAGCTTCACGCGGAGGGCGACGCGCACGTTGCCGCTGACCTTCTGGCCGTCGATCGGGGAGAGGAACTCGAGGTCGGTGCCGCGGCCTCCGGGGTTGAGCACCACCTCGCGCCGGTAGAGCGGCTGCCGGTCGCGGTTGAGCGCCACGGCGACGATGCGCCGCTCCACGGGCAGGGGCCCGGCGTCGAACGAGAGCTCGAACGGGGCCTCGGTGACCCGCGACCAGTCGGCCACCGTCCAGCGCACGGAGGTGACCGCCGGGTCCGTGACGTCCGCCCGCACGACGACGCGGCCCGTGGCCCGGTCGACAGGAGCCGTGATCACGAAGGGGCCGGGCCCGAGGCCCGTGGCGCCCGCGCCCAAGGATGCCGCCACGAACGCGATCGCGAGGAGCTCCCTACGGCCCATTCTGGAAGTCTAGAGGTTCCGGCATCGTCCCGGTTCCTGTACGGTGCCCGCGAGCGATGCAGGACGCCCACGCCTTCCTCCAGAACCTGGCCCTCGTCCTCGGGGCTGCCGCGATCACGACGATCGTGTTCCAGAAGCTGCGCCAGCCTCTCGTGCTCGGCTACCTCCTCGCGGGTTTGATCCTGGGCCCTCACGTGCCCATTCCGCTCGTCGCCGACGAGGGCATGGTCCACACGCTCTCCGAGCTGGGAGTGATCCTCCTGATGTTCTCGCTGGGCCTCGAGTTCAGCCTGGGGAAGCTCTTCCGGGTGGGTCCGAAGGCCGCGATCATCGCCGTTCTCGAGGTCGCCCTCATGCTCTGGCTCGGGAACCTCACGGCGATGCTGTTCGGCTGGACGCGCCTCGAGGGCCTCTTCGCAGGCGCCATCGTCGCGATCTCGTCGACGACGATCATCGCCAAGGCGTTCGACGAGCACGGCGTGAAGGGACCTCTCCGCGAGCTGGTGTTCGGGGTGCTCATCGTCGAGGACCTTTTCGCGATCCTCCTCCTCACGACGCTCACCACGGTTTCCAAGGGAACGGGCCTCTCGGCTCCCGACCTCGTACGCACCATGGGCGGCCTCGCCGGGTTCCTCGGAGCCGTGCTCGTCCTCGGGCTCCTCTTCGTGCCGCGGCTGATGCGCCTCGTCTCGAAGCTGCATCGGCCCGAGACGACGCTCGTGACCAGCATCGGCCTCTGCTTCAGCATGGCGCTCCTCGCGCAGAAGTTCGGCTACTCGGTCGCCCTCGGCGCCTTTCTCGCGGGCTCCCTCATCGCCGAGTCGGGCGAGGAGAAGGAGGTCGAGCGCCTCGTCGAGCCGGTTCGCGACATGTTCGCCGCGATCTTCTTCGTCTCCGTGGGCATGCTCATCGACCCCGCGATCGTGGCGAGGCACTGGGCCGCCATCCTGCTGCTCACGGTGGTCGTCATCGTGGGCAAGGTGGTGGGCGTGTCCGTGGGGGCGTTCGCGACCGGCGCCGGCGTGCCGATGTCGGTGCGCACCGGGATGAGCCTCGCCCAGATCGGGGAGTTCTCTTTCATCATCGCGGGCGTCGGGCTGACCCTGAAGGCCACGGGCACGTTCCTCTACCCCGTGGCCGTGGCGGTGTCGGCGCTCACCACGCTCTCGACGCCCTGGCTCATCAAGGCCTCGACCCCCGTCGCCGCGTTCGTGGACCGCCATCTGCCGCGACCGCTCCAGACGTTCGCCGCGCTCTACGGAAGCTGGCTCGAGCGCTTCTCGGCGCCCACGCCGTCGACGAAGACCCTGGGCTCGCGGGCGCGGAGATTCGTCGTGCTCGAGCTCCTCGACGTCGCGCTCCTCGCGGCGATCGTGATCGGCACGTCGATGCTCCTGCCGCGCCTCTCCGTGTCGCTCGAGACGGCGAGCGGCTTCGCGCCGTGGGTCACGCGGGCGCTCGTCCTCGTGGGCGCGTTCGCCCTCTCGGTGCCGTTCTGCATCGGGCTGGCCCGCGTGGTTCGTGCGTTCGCTCGCTTCCTGGCGACGGAGGCTCTGCCGTCTCCCGGCGCCGGGAAGACCGACCTGGCCGACGCCCCGCGGGAAGCCCTCGTCGGCGCCCTCCAGCTCGTGAACCTGCTCGTCCTCGGCGTCCTCCTCCTCACCATCACGCAGCCCTTCCTGCCGTCGTCGCAGGGCGGCGTCGTGGTCGCCGTGCTCGTGCTCGTCGTGGCGCTGGGCTTCTGGAGAAACGCGACGAACCTGGATCAGCACGTGCGGGCGGGCTCGCAGGCCATGGTCGAGGCCCTCGCGGCGAGCAGTCGCCGCACGGCGGACCCCAGCGCTTCGCTCGAGGTCTCGCTCGAGCCCTATCACGCCGTGTTTCCGGGGCTCGGGGATCCGGAGCGCATCGTCATCCCCGAGGGCGCGGCCTGTGCTGGGAAGACGCTCGGCGAGCTGAACGTGCGGGGCCGCACGGGCGGGGGGATCCTCGCGATCCGAAGGGGGGCGACGGCGCTCGTGGCGCCCCGCGGACCCGGGACGCTGCTGGCGGGCGACATCCTCGCCGTCGCCGGCTCGCACAGCGCCGTCGCCGACGTCCGCGCGCTCCTCGCGTCTCCCGGAGATCCCTGAGCCTCCCTTGGTTTGGCTCCCGTTCGGGGACCCTCCCTAGCATGCGCTCCGATGCGTCGGCCCGAGAATGCAGTCAGCGAGCCCGGGATACGGGCGGCCCTTCGCGATTGCGTCTTCCTCGTTCTCGCCATCGCGCCCCTGCTCTTCTTCCGGCTCGGGGTGGCGCCCCTCGCGAACCCCGACGAGGGGCGATACGCCGAGGTCCCGCGCGAGATGCTCCTCTCCTCGGACTTCGTCCTGCCGCGCATCGACGGCGTCCTCTTCTTCGACAAACCGCCGCTCCTGTACTGGCTCATCGCGGGGGCGTACCGGGTCTTCGGGGAGACCGAATGGGCCGCACGCCTGATCCCCTCGCTCGCGGGGCTCTTGGCCTGCCTGGCGGTTTACCTCCTGGCCCGCCGTCCTCTGGGCCGCCGGCCGGCGCTCGCGGGGGCGCTGGTCCTCGGGACGTCGATCCTTTGGGTGGCCCTCTCGCGCATCGTGCTCACCGACATGCTCGTGTCGGCCCTCCTCTCGACGACCCTGCTCGCGTTCCTGGCCGCGTTTCACGAGCCGCCGGGAAACCGGAGGCGCCTGCTCTTCACTCTCGTGTATCTCGCGGCCGCGCTGGCGACGCTCGCGAAGGGACTGATCGGCTTCCTGCTGCCGGGGGCCGTGATCTTCCTGTTCCTCCCCGTGCGAAAGGGCTGGAGCCGCCTGCGACCCTTCTACCTGCCGAGCGGGGCGCTCCTTTTTCTCGCGAGCGCCCTGCCGTGGCCTCCCCCTGCGGCCTCCAGACCTCCCCTCCTCTGGGGCCCCTCCC
>CAZXSG010000051.1:0-11177 GCA_964643185.1 uncultured Holophagales bacterium | reverse complement strand
ATTCACGAGGCCCCCGGCATGCCGCGAGGGCGCGGTCATCAGAACGACGCCCGCGGTGCCGGCAAAGAACACGAGCGCCCCGCACCACGCACCGGCGACGAACCGGAAGAGCTCCGCGGGGACACGGCCGGGGACTTCGTTCATCAAGCGTCTCGGTTTCTCAGCTTTCTTCCACCCACTCGGGCTCGACCGCGCGAGGCAGGAGTCCGGCCTCGAACGTCCGCGTGAGGAAGAGTCGCACGGCTTCGCGGCCCTTCTCGCCGTAGGAGCGCGTCCATTCGTTCACGTACATGCCGACGAAGCGGTCGGCCTTCTCGCGGGGCAGCCCGCGAGCGAACCTCATGGCGTCGGTGAGGGCGTCCTCGCGGTTCGCGAGCGCGTACTCGATGGAGCGCGAGAGGCCGGGCGAGACCCGGCCGATCACCGCTCCGCCGGGGTCCCGCCGAACGACGTTGCCGCCGAGCGGAAGCGGAAGCCCCGTCTCGCCTTTCCACACGACGCCGAGATCCGCGACGAGCGAGAAGCCTTCCTCCTTCCACGTGAGCTGCCCTTCGTGGATCACGACGCCGGCGTCCACCTCGCCGCTCGCGACCGCGTCGCCGACGCGATCGAACGGCACGATGACCTCGGTGATCGTGCGGGGCGCGTACAGCCGGAGCGCGAGCGCGGCCGACGTGAGCGCTCCCGGAATCGCGACCCGCCTCCCGTCGAGGTCCGCGAGGCTGCGCGGCGCATCGCTACCGTTCCGCGCGATGACGCACGGCCCGTAGCCATCGCCGAAGGACGCGCCATGAGGAAGAAGGAGATAGTCGTTCGCGACGTACGCGTAGGCGTGAAACGAGACCGCGGTGATCGCGAGCTCCTTCTTCAGCGCGCGCGCATTCAGCGTCTCGATGTCCGAGAGCGTGTGCACGTAGGAGAGCCCCTCGGTGTCCACGGCATTCGCGCGGAGCCCGTAGAACATGAACGCGTCGTCGGAATCCGGTGAGTGCGCGAGCTCGAGCTCGAGAGTTGCCGCCGTCGTCATCGTGACCGTGTCCTTTCTCACTCTTTCCACCTTCCCGGGCTCCGTTTCGGCCTCTCGCGGAGGTCGATCCTCGTCAGGAAAGAAAAAGAGCGATCGTCAAGAAAAAAATGCTTGCGTCGTGCCTTGGATCCGTTAGACTTTGCCGCGGACACAAAAAAGCGGCGAAGTGATCGTAAGTCACCCGCCGCTCGTTTACGGAAGCCCCTGATTGTCCCAAGTTCGAAACCAGGAAAACATTGGTTATTCCCGGCAGTCGATGGATCGGAACGCGCGAGAGGTCCCCGTCCTTAGTGGGGACTGGCAACCTAGCACGCGGCCCGAGTTCTGTCAATCCATCTGCCGAAGGGAGGTGTCAGAACCATGGCCGCTGCCAAGAAGGCTGCAAAGAAGGCTGCTAAGAAGCCCGCTGCAAAGAAGCCCGCTGCAAAGAAGAAGTAGGCCCTTTTCTCTTTCGTTTCAAGGATTTCCGGGATCTGGGGGGGCAGGGAACCTGCCCCCTTCCTTTTTGTTCTCGGGCCTCTCCGGGAACCGTCGCCCGCATCGCTTCTGAGCGATCCCAGGGATCCCGACCTTGCGAGCGAGGCCAGGGGACCCTCCCCCCACCCTCCCCTCCCCCCGACGATCAGACCCGGGACCAGCTGCGCCCGGCAGACGCGTGGCCGGCTCGGATCCCTCCGGAAGGCCCTATCGGCACCGGACGTGCGTTCGAACCACCTCGGCGGCTTATGCACAGGCTCCAGCAGCGGTTTTCCACCACGGTATATAAGTTCTAATATAGGCGCCGAGATGTCGCTTCCCCACGTGCTTCTGGGCCTCCTCGCGCGCGGTCCGGCCAGCGGATGGGACCTCAAGACCCGTCTTTCCCGTGATCCCGCGTACGGCTGGGACGCCGATCTCGCGCAGATCTACCCCGCGCTCGCGCGACTTCTGCGCGGCGGCTTCGTCGCGAAGAAGCGCCGCCGCTCGACGAAAGGGCCCGCGCGTCTCGAGTACCGCCTCACGCCGGCGGGCAAGAAGGAGTTCCAGGATTGGCTCGCCGAGCCGCCGCAGCTCCCCCGCTCGAAGGACCCTGCGCTCGCACGCCTCGCGTTTCTCGAGAGGCGAGCCGTCGACGATCGCGAGAGCCGTCTCCGCTCGTACCGGTCGCTGGTGGCCGAGGCCCTCAAGAAGGCTGCGCCCGGTGCCACAGCGGCCCGCCGCCGTCGCCGCGCGCTCCTCGAGACGGAGCTCGCGTGGGCCGATGCCGAGATGCTCCTCATGGCGACGCAGCTCCGCGCACGCGAGGAACGCGAGCGCGTTCGCAAGGACATCGAGAGGCGCGAGCCGGTCTAGCCGGCCCGGCCGTCAGGCGGGAGAGAGGTTCGAGAAGCGCGCGACGAACTTCTTGCGACCCGCGCGATCGAAGTACACGGTGAGCTTCTCCGCGTCTCCCGAGCCCTCGATCGAAAGGATGACGCCGACTCCGTACTCGGGATGCTTCACGCGCGAGCCTCTCTTGAAGCCGGAAGCCGTGGGCGGTGGTGGTGTGACCCGCATCGCGGGCCTGGGGGGCGCCGGAGGGGCCACCGGCCTCCGGGCCGCGGGGGCGCCTCCGGGGCGGAAACCCGCTCCTGGAGCGGGTCGCGCCGGAGACCCCGAGCCGGAACCGGGACGCGGCGACGCCGGCCGAGACGGGGAGCGCTCCCACGGCGACTCCTGGGATTCGTTCTCGTAGTCGGGAAAAAGAGCCCCGCGTGCACCCGAAAAGCCGCCACCGAAGCCCTGCGATCGGGAAGACGAGAGGTCGTGGCGCTCGAGGACGCGGGCCGGGATCGCCGAGAGGAACGGCGACTCCTCGCGGTTCATCCACTCCCCGTGCACCATGCGGCGCCTCACGTAGGAGAGCGTGAGGCGTTCCTTCGCGCGGGTCATGGCGACGTAGGCGAGCCGGCGCTCTTCCTCGATCTGATCGTCGTCGTCCCGCGACGACGCGTGCGGGAGGTTGCCGTCCTCCACGCCCGCGAGGAACACCTCGTCGAACTCGAGACCCTTGGCCGCGTGCACCGTCATGAGGACGACGCCCTTCTTCTCGTCGACGTCGTCCGCGTCGGCGCGGAGCGTGACGGCGTCGAGGAAGCCGGCGATTCCCGGATCCTGCTCGCCGCTCTCGTCCTCGAACGCGAGGCGCTCGTGCTCCTTGGCCGCAGCGAGGAGCGCGTCGAGGTTCTCGGCGCGGGCCTCGTCGGTCGGGTCCTCGCTCTTCTCGTAGAGCGCGAGAAGCCCGGTCTCCTCGAGCATCGCGGCCACGAGCGCCGCAGCTCCGAAGCCTTCCTGCGTCGAACGTTCCCCGAGCGCCGCGACCACCCGGCGAAATTCCTCGAGCGCCTTGCGGGCCCTTTCGGTGAGCGCATCGGGGGTGGACGCGAGGACGTCGAAGAGCGGGGTCCCGCGTTCCTTCGCGGCGGCCTCGAGCGCCTCGAGCGTCGCCGCGCCCACGCCGCGGGCGGGCACGTTGACGACCCTCCGGAACGAGACGTCGTCGGCCGGGTTCCTCGAGAGCCGCAGATACGCGAGGGCGTCCTTGATCTCGGCCCGCTCGTAGAACCGCGTGCCCCCCACGAGGATGTACGGCAGCTTCGCGCGGAGGAGCTCGTCCTCGAACGGGCGGGACTGCGCGTTGGTGCGGAAGAGCACCGCCACCTCGGCCGGCGGCTTCCCGCGGCGCAGGAGGGCGATGCGCGAGACGATCTCGCGGGCCTCGTCGCGCTCCTCGTCGAGGATGAGGAGCTTGACCTTGTCGCCCGTGCCCCGCTCGGCCTTGAGCGTCTTGCCGAGCCGCCGCTGGTTCACGGCGACGACGGCGCCGGCGGCATCCAGGATGGGCGACTTCGAGCGGTAGTTCCGCTCGAGCCGGATGGTCTTCGCGCCCGGGAAGTCCCGGGAGAACTCCAGGATGTTGCCGACGTCGGCGCCGCGCCAGCGGTAGATCGACTGGTCCTCGTCGCCCACGGCGAAGACGTTGCCGCCCGGACCCGAGATGCCCTTCACGATGTCGGCCTGGAGCCGGTTCGTGTCCTGGTACTCGTCGACGAGCATCGAGCGCACCTCGCGCCGCAGGGTCTCGCGCACGGTGTCGTTCTTCCTCACGAGGCGCGCCGAGAGCACGAGGAGGTCGTCGAAATCGAGGCCGTTCGCGGCGCGCAGCGCCTTCTCGTAGGCCTTGTGGATCGTGACGAGGTTCGAGCCGAGGAAGTCGCCGTAGATCTTCGGGTACTCGTCGAACGGCACGCCGCCGTTCTTGGCGTGGGAGATCTTCGAGTGCGCGGCCTTGGGGGTCAGGACCTTGTCGGGAAGAGCCAGCTCCTTGAGCGCGCGCCTCACGATGGCGAGCTGGTCGTCCGAATCGAAGACCACGAAGCTCTTCGGGATGCCCGCTTCCTCGGCGAAGCGGCGGAGGAGCCTCACGCAGTACGCGTGGAACGTGCCCACGAAGGAGCGCGGACGGTGGGTGCCGAGGAGCGTCCCGACGCGCTCCTTCATCTCGCCGGCGGCCTTGTTCGTGAACGTCATGGCCACGACCGATGCCTCGGGCGCCCCGTGCGCCACGAGCCAGGCGAGGCGCCGCGTGAGGACACGCGTCTTGCCGGAGCCCGCGCCGGCGAGAACGAGGAGCGGCCCGTCTTTCGCCGAGACCGCAGCCGCCTGCTCGGGGTTCAGCCCCTCGAGGAGGGCCTTCGCGTCGGCGGCCCTGCGGGGCACGGGAGCAGGTGCGGAGGGCGGAACGCCCGGAGCCACACGAGCAGGTGCGGAGGGCGGAACGCCCGGAGCCACACGAGCAGGTGCGGAGCCCGGGACGGGCTGAGCCACAGGAGCCGGTGCGGAGCCCGGAACGCCGGGAGCCGGACGTGCAGGCGCGTCGAACGCTTCGGGCGGGAAGAGTGTGTACGTACGGGGGTCGGCCATGGAGAGTGGACCCTACTCGACCGTGACCGACTTGGCGAGGTTCCGGGGCTGGTCGACGTCGCAGCCGCGCTTTCTCGCAACGTGGTACGCGAGGAGCTGCAGCGGGAGCACCGAGAGGATCGGCTGGAGCGCCGGATGGATCTTCGGAATCGCGAGGGAGGCGTCGGCGAACGAGGAGACCTCGTGGTCGCCTTCGGTCACGAGGGCGTAGAGGATGCCGTCGCGCGCCTTCACCTCGCGGAGGTTCGAGGAGACCTTCTCGTAGAGCGCGTCCCCGGGGGCGAGCCCGATCACGGGCAGGTTCGAGTCGATGAGCGCGATGGGGCCGTGCTTCATCTCACCCGCGGGATATCCCTCGGCATGGAGGTACGAGATCTCCTTGAGCTTGAGCGCCCCTTCGAGCGCGATGGGGTAGTGGATACCGCGCCCGAGGAAAAGGACGTCCCGCGCGTTCACGAGCTTCGCGGCGATTTTCTCGATCGCGGAGTCGAGCGCCAGCGTCTGCTGCATCGCGAGCGGAAGGTGCGCGAGACCCGCGAGGAGCGGGTCGTCCGCGGCAAGGCCCGAACGGCCTTGCCGGCACGCCTTTGCGTACGCGGCGAAGAGCACGAGCGCGGCGAGCTGCGTCGTGAACGCCTTGGTCGACGCGACGCCGATCTCCGGCCCCGCGTGTGTCGCGAGAACGCCGTCGACCATCCGCGCGATCGCCGAGCCCGGGACGTTCACGACGCCCACGGTGCGTGCGCCCTGCCGGAGGGCCTCCTGGAGCGCGCCCACGGTGTCGGCCGTCTCGCCGCTCTGTGAGATGCCCACGACGAGCGTCTCGGGCCCCACGAGCGGCGACCGGTAGCGGAACTCGGAGGCGTAGTCGACCTCGGTGGGGATCCGCGCGATCTCCTCGAGGAGGAACTTCCCCACGAGCGCCGCGTGCCAGCTGGTTCCACACGCGACGAGGTGCAGGCGCGAAACCGAACGCAGCAGCTCGCGGGAAACGCCCATGGCGTCCTCGCTGAACTCGCCGGTCTCGAGCGAGATCTTGTGGCCGACCGTCTCCACCACGACCGTGGGCTGCTCGGCGATCTCCTTGGCCATGAAGTGCGGGAAGCCGCCCTTCTCGGCCGACACGGCGTCCCAGGTGGCCCGCTTGAGCGGACGCTCGAGAGGCCGCCCGGAGAGATCCGTCACCTCGAACGTCTCGGCCGTCACGCGCGCGAGATCGCCGTCCTCGAGGAACACGAGGTCCCGCGTGTGGGAGAGGAGTGCGAGGGCGTCGGACGCAAGGAAGGCCTCGCCCTCGCCCTTGCCGTAGACGAGCGGCGGACCGTTCTTGGCGGCATACAGCACACGCGGCTCGGTAGACGAGAAGAGCACCAGCGCGAACATGCCGCGCAGGCGCGCCAGCTCACGCCGCACGATCTCTTTGAAGGGCGTCTCCGGCTCCCGGCGCACCGCGGCCCCGAGGAGCTGCGCGACGACCTCGGTGTCGGTCTCCGACGTGAACACCACGCCGTCCTCCTTGAGCTCGTTCTTGAGCTCCAGGAAGTTCTCGATGATGCCGTTGTGGATCACGACGATGCGGCCGGAAACGTCGCGGTGGGGATGCGCGTTCTCTTCCGAAGGCCGCCCGTGCGTCGCCCAGCGGGTGTGGCCGAGCCCGAACGTGCCGGGCAGCTCCTGCCCCACGAGCTTCCGCGTGAGGTTTCCGAGTTTTCCCTCGGCCCGCGCGACGTGCAGCGCGCCGTCGGGCCCGAGGACGGCGATGCCCGCCGAATCGTAGCCGCGGTATTCGAGCTTCTTCAGGCCCTCGATGACGAGGGGCGCGGCTTCCTGTGCGCCCACGTAGCCGACGATGCCGCACATTTCAGGTTCGGTCCTTCTTCACTTTCGCAGCCGTGCGTTTCTCGCGATACAGGACCGCCGCGCCCTCCCGGTCGCGCTGGGCGACGCGGGAGGTGGTGACGGCGTTCGCGGGCACGTCGCGCGTCACGGTGGATCCGGCCCCGATCACCGCGCCGTCGCCCACGGAGACGGGGGCGACGAGCTGCGTGTCCGAGCCCACGAAGACGTCGGCCCCGATCTCCGTTCGGTGTTTCTGAAAGCCGTCGTAGTTGCACGTGATGACGCCGGCCCCCACGTTGGTGCGCTCCCCGACCGAGACGTCGCCGAGGTACGTGAGGTGGTTCGCCTTCGCGCCCTTCTTGAGCCGGGCCTTCTTCGTCTCGACGAAGTTGCCCACGTGCACGCCTTCTTCGAGCTCGGTGCCCTCGCGGAGCCGGGCGAACGGTCCCACGACCGAGCCCGCGCCGATCGTCGCGCCCTCGGCCACGGTATAGGCCTTCACGGTCACGCCGGGCCCCACCTTCGTATCGCGGAGGATCGAGCCCTGGCCGATCCGCGCCCCCGCGCCCACGTGCGTCGCGCCCGAGAGGGAGACGAACGGCTCGAGCACCGCATCGGGCTCGAACGTCACGCCGTCCTCGAGCGTCACCGTCTCGGGCCTCAGCAGCGTCACGCCCCCGGCCATGGCCGCTGCGGCGAGACGCGTCTGGAGAGCGCTCTCCAGCCGGGCGAGGTCGGCCCGGGAGTTGGCGCCGAGGATCTCCGTGGCATCGCGCACGACCACGCCTTCGACGCCCCGCCTTGCGGCAACCGCGAGGCCGATCACGTCGGTGAGGTACCACTCGCCCTGCGCGTTCGAGGTCCCGAGCCGCGGCAGCGCTTCTGTGAGGAACACGCGGTCGAAGAGGTACACCCCCGCGTTGGTCTCCTTCACGAGGAGCTCGTCGGCGCTGGCGTCCTTCGCCTCCACGATGCGCGTCACGGCTCCGTGCGGGTTCCTGACCACGCGCCCGTAAGAGCCGGGCTCGTCGGCGAGCGCGGTGAGAAACGCGACGGCGCAAGTGAGCGCGGCGTCCTTCGGCGCCGCGGCGCCTTCGGAGTGCCTGCCGAACGCGGCTTCCAGCGCGAGGAGCGTTGCGGGAGCCAGGAGCGGCACGTCGCCCGAGAGGACGAGGATGCGCTTGGCCGTGGTGTCTCCCAGCGCCGCGAGCGCGCAACGTACGGCGTCGCCGGTGCCGCGCTGAGGCTCCTGCACCACGGGAATCGCCGTCGGATCGCTCTCCGCGAGATGCCGCACGACCTCCTCGCGCTGCGCTCCCACCACGACGAGCCTCGGAGCCGCTTCACCCGCATGGCGGACGGCCAGCTCGAGCACGCGGTCGAGCATGGGGCGTCCGCCCACGGAGTGGAGGACCTTGGGGCGGGCGGACTTCATGCGCACGCCCTTGCCCGCGGCCAGGATGACGACGGCCGTCGTCGCGCTCACGCTCGGTAGAGCGCCCTTGCTCGGTAGAGCACTCACGCTCCGGCGAGCGCTCACGCTCCGGTGACGATCTCGGCGAACTCGGGGGTGCCGCGGAGGGACGCGAGGTCGCTCTCGAGCCGTGCCTGGATTCGATTCTGCTGATCTGCCGCGACGGCCCGGCGCAGGTTCTGGAGCGCCTGCTCGGCGTCGCCCACGAGGGCGTGACAGCACGCGGCGAGGTAGTGCAGGCGGCCGTCGGCGTCTCTCTTGCCGTTGGACCGCTTGACGAGATCGAGCGCGCGATCGAGGTTGCCGCGGTTCTTCTCGAACACGGCCGCGTGGAACAGGTCCTCACCGTCGTGCCCGTTCGTCTCGGCCTTCTTCTTGTTCGAGGCCGCGAGGTACATGCGCGCGCGGTCGAGGATGTCCTTCTCGTCGGGGTGCTTCTCGAGGACCTCCTCGAAGCGCTTGGCCGCCTCGTCGAACTTCCTCTTGTGGAAGGACTCGATGGCCTTCTCGTAGTCGCGCCTCGCGGCGGAGAGTTCCTTTACGGCTTCCTTCAGCGTGCCCGGCGCCTTGTGCCTGGTCTCGACAGGGGCCTTCTGGATCAGCTTGAGCTGCGCTTCCACCTCGGCGAGGGGAAAGCCCAGCGAGTGGGAAAGGCTCTGCAGGTCCATCCGCTCGCGGTTTGCCTTGAGCCAGCGGGTGTCCTCGTCGGTCCACTTCTTGTTGTGCATGGTGACTCCGGGCGCTCCGGCGGCTCGCCGCCGGACGGCGGATTCTGTGGGTGGCCCCCCCTTCCGTCAAGAAGCGTGAGGCCCGTCACTTCCGTGGGGTATGTTCTCTCCCGTGTACGCCCTCCCCGTCTACTGCTCCCAGTGCACCACCAAGCTGGTGGATCGGCCCGCTGGCGTCTCCGCGAAGCTCGTCCCGACGTGCCCGGCTTGCGGGGCGGTTCACTGGATCGATCCGAAGCTCGCGGCGGGCTGCCTCGTGCTGGAGAACGGCAGGGCGCTCCTCGTGAAGCGGGGCATCGAGCCCGGCTACGGAACGTGGGTCGTGCCGGGCGGACACGTGGACCGCGGCGAAACGATCGAGGAGGCGGCGCTCCGCGAAACCCGTGAGGAATGCGGCGTCACGGCAGAGATCGAGGAGCTTCTCGGCATCTACTCGTACCCGGGCCGGCCCGTCATCGTGGCCATCTTCCGGGCGCGTCTCCACGCCCTGAGCCCCGTGCCGTCGGCCCTCGACGAGACCCTCGAGGTCGGCTGGTTCACGCCCGACGAGATCGAGCGGATCGCGATCGGGTTCCGGTCGAGCGCCGAATCGCTCAGCAAGGTCTTCGGCCGCTCCTACCAGCCTGTCAATACGGGTTCCTGACGCTCGAGCGAGCGAAGAGCGCCGCCGCGACCTTCGGCGGCAGCCCCCGGGGCACCAGACGCAGAAGGGCGATCCAGATCCGGTCCCTCGGCGACGTGATCGAGAGCGCCTTGCCCTTCTCGAGGGCGCGGAGCCCCCGCTCGGCGACGGTGTCCGGATCCAGGAGGCCGAACGCGCGGAGCTTCTTCTCGTCCATTCCGGCCGGCTCGAAGAACGGCGTGCGGGTGACACCGGGGCAGACGCAGGTGACGACGATGCCGTCCTTCGCGACCTCCTCGCGAAGCGCGAGCGAGAGGGAAAGCAGGAAGGCCTTGGAGGCACTGTAGGCCCCGAAGTAAGGATTCGGGAGGAACGCCGCCGTGGACGCGACGTTGAGGATCCGGCCCCTCCGGCGAGCGCGCATCGCGGGCAGAAAGACCCGCGTCAGCGCCGCCGGCGCGACGACGTTCACGGCGAGCATGGCGGTGAGCAGCTCCGCGGGCTGCGCGTCGAAGGCCCCGTTCCAGCCGAAGCCCGCGTCGTTCACGAGGAGGCCGACGGGCTTGCCGGCTCCCTCGGAGCGCGCGAGGAGATCCGCCGCGGCCCCCTCACGGGAGAGATCGGCCGGGAGGACCTCGCAGGAAACGCGCCCCGCGAATCGGGCCGCGAGCGCCTCCATCGGCGCGGCGGTGCGAGCGACGAGAAGCGTCGGGATGCCGCGCTCGAGAAGCCTCGTGGCGATCCGCGCGCCGATGCCGGAAGAGGCTCCGGTCACGAGGGCCCACTCCCCCGGCGCGACGAGGCTCACGATCAGACCGGTTTCATCGGTTCGAGACGTCGTTGAGGCGGAGATCCGCAGGAAGCGCCGTCACCGTGTTTCCGGAGAGCTTGCGGTCTGGTGGGCGGAAGCGGTTCACGGAAACGATGAGGCGTTCGTCACCCGAGACGGTCGAGGGCATCTCCCGCTCGAATTCGGCGCGGTGCTCCACGAGGAGCGGGTGGAGGAGCGCCTCGAGGGCGTCCTTTCCCTGGCGCACGTTGGAGTCCTTCGAGATGAAGAGCCGGGCGGCGGCGTCCAGCTCGGCATCGACCGTCGCCGCGGCGTAGGGCGCGCGAAACAACGCGGGTCCGCCCCTGCGGGCCGCGACGAGCGCAAGGTGGTGGCGCGCGTCGCGATACGTCTTGCGCATGAGGTTCCTCACGCCCGAGAGTGTGAGGACGTCCTTGCCGAAGAGGTACGTCGTGCCGTCGAACGCGCCGTTCACGGTCGCGGGGCGTTTCGCGGCGAGCACGCCCGAGAGGGCGGCCGCGTTGTGGGCGTTCAGCCAGTAGGTGACCGCGTCGGTCTCGGTGGGAAAGAGGTGCGGCTGGCGCTTCGGAGAGACCCGCGCGACCTCGGCCAGATACGTGTCGAGGTTCGCGATCGCGTCGGTGTCCTTCGCGAGCGCGGCGTAGTCGACGAGGCCGTCCTCGGAGACGAACTTCTCGAGCACGAGGCCGAGGCGCACGTGCGGAAACCGGCCGGCGGAGGGCACGTCGGTCTCG
>CAZXSG010000050.1:7784-11214 GCA_964643185.1 uncultured Holophagales bacterium | reverse complement strand
CCAGCACGCAGGCCCGCACACCGGCCCTGACGAACACGGCGTACTCGCGGAACGCCGGCGAGCCGTCGAGCTTCAGGGTGTTGGCCGAGAGCCAGGGAAACCGGGATTCCTTCTCGGCCTTGCGCAGGACCTCGAGACCGAAGTTGAACTCGTGGTTCCCCACCGCGAGGGCGTCGAAGCCGACGGCGCTCATGGCGAGAGCCATCGGGTCGGGCGTGCCGGCGGCCTTTCCGGCGGCCACGTTTCGCGCGTGCACGAACTCGAGCGGCGTTCCCTGGATCGTGTCGCCCGAATCGAGAAGGAGGACGTTCGAAGGGCCCCGCTCCTTGCGGATCGCCGCGACCCGCGCGGCGATGCGGGCGAGGCCGACGTCCGCGGGGCGCGCTCTCAGGTAGTCCCACGGGAGCAGGTTTCCGTGGAGGTCCGTCGTCTGGAGGATCGTGAGCGTCGCGGACTTCGGTGCGGCGGACTCCGCGGAGGGGATGGCGAGGAGCGAGAGAGTGAAAACGCCGCCGAACGCACCTGCGAGGCGGCGTGAGCGAAGGTTCGACACGGAATCCGAGTGTACCGGTATCCTCCGCGCCCATGCCGACCGGAAAGTCGACGAACGCAGCCCCCGTTGCGGAAGTTCTGAGAAGGCTCCGGGCCGAGTACCCCGAGGCGCGCTGCTCGCTCGACTTCACGAACGCCTACGAGCTCCTCGTCGCCACGATCCTCTCGGCGCAGTGCACCGACGTGCGCGTCAACCAGGTGACGCCGGCTCTCTTTCGCAAGTACCCGGATGCGGCCGCGCTCGCGAAAGCGGCTCCCGGAGACCTCGAGGAGCTCATCAAATCGACGGGCTTCTTCAACGCGAAGGCGAAGTCGCTCCGCGGGGCCGCGCTCGCGATCGTCGAGAGCCACGGCGGCGAGGTTCCCCGCACGATGGAGGCGCTCCATGCGCTCCCGGGCGTCGGCCGCAAAACGGCGAACGTCGTTCTCGGCAACGTGTTCGGCGAGCCCGGCGGCGTCGTCGTGGACACGCACGTCGGCCGCCTCGCGCGCCGCCTCGGCCTCTCGCGGAACGACGATCCCGAGAAGGTGGAAGAGGACCTCAACCGGAAGATCCCGCCCGCCGACTGGGTCTTCGTGAGCCACGCGCTCATCCTCCACGGGCGCCGCACGTGCACGTCCCGCAACGCGTTCTGCGATTCGTGTCTCCTCGCGGACCTCTGCCCCAAGAAGGGCGTCGCGCCCGCGCCCAAGAAGAGGAAGGCCCCGCGATGATCTACGGCGGCGGCTCCCTCGAAGTGATCTGCGGCTCGATGTTCTCGGGCAAGTCGGAGGAGCTCATCCGCAGGCTCACCCGCGCGAAGATCGCCCGGCGAAGGGTGCAGGTGTTCAAGCCCCTCCTCGACAAGCGCTATTCCGACGTCGAGGTCGTCTCCCACGCCGGGCAGCGGCTCACGGCGCTGGCCGTCGCGACCTCGGCCGAGGTCCTCGCCAGAACCGATGCGCGGGCCGAGGTCGTGGGGGTCGACGAAGCCCAGTTCTTCGACGCCGGCATCGTCGACGTCTGCACCCGCCTCGCCGACCTCGGAAAGCGCGTCATCGTGGCCGGCCTCGACCAGGACTACCTGGGCCGGCCGTTCGAGCCCATGCCCGCCCTCATGGCAGCGGCCGACGAGGTCATGAAGACCCGGGCGATCTGCGTGCGGTGCGGCGCCATGGCCAGCCGCACCCAGCGCCTCGTGGACTCCGCCGAGCGGGTGGTCATCGGTGCGGCCGGGCTCTACGAGGCGCGCTGCCGCCGCTGCTTCGAGCCGGGCGTCGCGGAGGCCCAGGAAGACCTGCCGTTCGGGACGGAATCGAACGGAAACGCCTCCGAAAAACCCACGCCCTAGACGATCCTGGTTTTTTTCGACAGGAACTGTGTGTTTCCCTGTGAATTGGGCTGTGCAAAACAGCGCGTCTCCGCAAGAAGACCGGATGAAGCCCGATTTGCACCTCGCGCGGTGCATCCATGCCAAGTTCCTGATTTATCAATGACTTACGAATTCCGGCCGAAATTGAAGTTGGTGCAAAGCCGCTCTGCGAGCGGGCTGAATCGAATCGCACAGCCCCCGGGCGCAGAACGGTGAGGCCCGAGGGCTTGTCAAGCCCCCGGAACCCGCTCCTGGAGCGGGCTTCTCGAATGCCCTGGATTTGGTCTCCGAGGCACCCGGAGCGTCAGGTCCCCGACGCGTCCCGGTGCTCGCCGAAAACGGCCTTCAGCGACGTGACGATCTCGCCCAGCGTGACCTCGCCCGACACCGCCTCGACCATGGGTCCGATCAGGTTCCGCCCGTCGCGGGCCGCCTCCACCAGGGCCGCCCGCCGCTCGGTTGCGACGCTCGCGGAACGGCGTTCGCGGAGGGCCCGGAGCCGGGCCACCTGCTCTTCCTCGACCTTCGGGTCGAGGCGGAGCGTGGGAATGGGGCGTTCCTCGGCCACGCGGAACTCGTTGACGCCCACGACGATCTGCTTCTTCGTGTCGACGTCCTTCTGCGCCCGGTAGGCGGCGTCCTGGATCTCGCGCTGGAAGAAACCGGCCTCGATCGCGGCGAGGGCGCCCCCCATCGCGTCGATACGCGCGATGAGCTCGCCCGCCCTCTCGACGATCGAAGCCGTGAGCGCCTCGATCGCATGAGAGCCGCCGAGCGGATCGGCCACGCGGGCCACGCCCGACTCGTACGCGATCACCTGCTGCGTGCGGAGCGCGAGGAGGGCCGCCTCCTCGGTGGGAAGGGACAGCGCCTCGTCCTTGCCGTTGGTGTGGAGCGACTGCGCGCCCCCGAGCACCGCCGCGAGCGCCTGCAGCGCGACCCTCACCACGTTCACGTCGGGCTGCTGCGCGGTGAGGGTCGACCCCGCCGTCTGCGCGTGGAACCTCAGGATCTGCCCACGGGCATCGGTCACCCCGAACCGCTCGGAAACGAGGCGTGCCCAGAGCGTACGGGCGGCCCGGAACTTCGCGATCTCCTCGAAGAAGTCGTTGTGCACGTTGAAAAAGAACGAGAGCCGGGGAGCGATCGTCCTCGGATCCAGCCCCGCGTCGACCGCGGCCGAGAGGTACTGGAGACCGTCCGCGAGCGTGAAGGCGACCTCCTGCACGGCCGTCGACCCCGCCTCGCGGATGTGATAACCCGATATCGATATCGTGTTCCACCGCGGCACGTTCTCCGCGCAGAAGCCGAAGACGTCGGTCACGAGGCGCAGCGAGGGGCGCGGCGGGAACGCGTAGGTTCCCCGGGCCGCGTACTCCTTCAGGATGTCGTTCTGGATCGTTCCCGAGAGGGACGTCCAGGGCACGTCTCTCCTCCGCGCGACGGCCAGGAGCAGCGCGAGAAGGATCGACGCCGTGGAGTTGATCGTCATCGAGATCGACACGTCGCCGAGCGGCAGCCCCTCG
>CAZXSG010000050.1:3670-7774 GCA_964643185.1 uncultured Holophagales bacterium | reverse complement strand
CGGTGAGCGGGAGCTGGCGGATCGCGGGTGGGAGCGGCAGCCCCTCGAGCAGCGTTTCCATGTCCTCGATGGAATCGATCGCGACCCCCACCTTGCCCACCTCACCGCGAGAGAGCTCGTGGTCGGAGTCGAATCCGATCTGGGTCGGCAGGTCGAACGCCACCGAGAGCCCCGTCTGCCCGCGCGAGAGAAGGAACCGGTACCGCTCGTTCGATTCCTTCGCCGTCGAGAAACCGGCGTACTGGCGCATCGTCCAGAGCTTCCCGCGGTAGCCGCCGGCCGCGATCCCCCGTGTGAAGGGAAACGCGCCCGGATCGCCGGCGTGCCAGGCAGAAGGCACGTCGCCGGGTCCGTAGGAGGCGTTCACGGGGATTCCGGAGCTCGTCTCGGCGAGCCCATCTTTCGGATCAGACATCCCTCGATCGTACAGCCGTGTCACACTCTGCGCGGCGTGCCGAAGCAGCTGAGCGGAAGCCTCGACACCTTCACCCTGGCAGACCTCCTCCAGTGGCTGGAGATCAACGGGTTGTCGGGGCGCCTCGCCGTCTCTCGCGGCGAGGTCCGGCGCACCATCGACTTCAAGAGCGGCTCGGTGGCGTTCGTCACGTCGACGAAGCCCGATGAGCGGCTCGGAGCGTTTCTCGCGGCGCGCGGGATCCTTTCCAGAGAGACCATCTACAAGGTTCTGGCCGAGAGCTTCGCCACGGGGCGGCAGGTCACGAGGATCCTCCTCGAGGACAAGCTCCTCTCCCGCGAGGCGCTCGCCGAGGCGGCCGAGCGGCTCGCGACCCAGGTTCTGCTGGACCTCTTCCATTGGTCGGGGGCGCGCTTCGAGTTCGACCCGGCGTTCAAGAGCGACGACGTGCTCCAGATCCACCTCTCGCTGCGGGGCCAGGTGCTCGCGTTCCAGGGCGCGAAGTCGGTGGACGATTCGGCCCGGGTTCCGGTGCTCACCCCGGGCACCGACGACGGCGAGGCCGCGTGGGAACGGGAGTTCCACCCCGAGACGCTCGCCGCGACGTTCTGGTCCCTCGCGGACGACATTTCCGACAGCACCTTCGCGGCGACGACGCGAGACCGGTACTACGTCTTTTCCCTGTTTTCCGATCAGGTACGGCAACGTTTACGCGAGCCGTTCCACGTGTTCCCGATCTTCGACGACTCGGCGCTCATGGCGACCGCCGTGCTGGAGGAAGACGGCGATCCCGCCCGCCTCGTACAGATTGCGGCGCTCGACCCGTTTCTCACGCTGAACCTCATGTATCTCGCGAATTCCCTGAGGCTCACCCGCAACGACCTCGTCGGCACGGCGCGGGATGCGGCCGACGTGATGGGAGACGAGGCGCTCCGAACGTTCATCACGCTCCTTTCCGCGCCCTCCTCGCCCAAGACGTCCTCCGCAGAGCGCATGGAGCGGGTCGTGAGGAGGTCGAGCCTGTCCACCGCAATGGCCGCTCTCCACGTGGCCAGGTCCTGCGGGAGGGAAGCCGAGGCCTCCTACACCGCGGCGCTCGTCGAGCCGCTCGGCGGCTACGATCTGCTGAAGCTGCTGCTCGTCGCGGATTTCCCGCCCGGCGCGTTTCGCGCTCGAACGCTCCAGCGGTTCCGTCCGCTGTTCGGCCGGGTGCTGGCACGAAAGCTGAATCTCCCGAGGTCGCTCGAGGAGGTTCTGGGCTCCGAGGGCAGGATCACGAAACGCAGCTCGGGTACCGAGCAGACGCTCTTTCTCGCCAAACAGCTCTCGCGGAGCGACCAGATCGGCCACGAGTGGACGAGTGAGGATCCGGCCCTCGCCGACCAGTTCCATGCTCTGGCCGAGACGACCGACGTGACGTCGGCCATCGAACGCGACGTCGCCTCGGTCTTCGAATTGCTTAGGCTGTGACGCAACTGCTTCCGTGGCTCCGCCCGTTGGGCTACGCACCTGTCGGGAAACCCAGTCATGCGTTTCCCTCACCCTTCCGCTCCGCTCGCTTCGCTCGCCTTCTCCGTTCCGTCCAAGGAGGTTGTTCCATGAAACGCCCCGTTTTCCTCGCAGCCCTCGCTCTGGCGCTCGCGGCGCCCCTCGCTGCGCACGCACAGGACGCCCCCACCGGGCCCGCGGTCCTCAAGCAGGGCGTCCGCGGCGCCGTGCAGGTCACCGCGATGGACCTCGACGTCGTCGCGACGCAGGACGGAAAGCCCGTCCTCGACCTCACGAAGGACGAGATCCGCGTGACCGCGAACGGCAAGCCTGTCGCGCTCGACTACTTCGCGCGCATCGATGCCGGGGCGATTCACGGCCCCGACCTCAAGAACGCCTCGCCGGATCTCGTCCTCGAGTCCGAGGCCCAGGACGATGGCACGCGCTACGTGCCGCGCCAGTTCCTCGTGTTCTTCGACGACGACCATCTGCTCCCCGCCGACCGCAACCGCGTCATCGAGGCGCTCCGAAGCTTCATCACGCGGCTCGCGCCCTCCGACCGCGTGTCGGTGATGACGTACGACGGCGCGCCCCGCGTGCTCGTGCCGTTCACGAGCTCCAAGGAAGATCTCTTCGTGGGGCTCCTGAAGCTCCAGGAGAAGGGCTCGAACGGCCTCCGCTGGCAGTCGATGTACCAGCAGAGCTATTACGACGCCCGCACCGCGCGTACCGTGAACTCCCGCCGCTCGATGCTGGACGCCTGGTCGCAGCAGCTCCGCGCCCGCGACACCGGCATGCTCCAGGATCTCCGCCGCGTGGTTTCGGGTCTCGCGGGCCGCTCGGGCAAGCGGGTGTTCCTGTTCGTCTCCAACGGCTTCGAGCTCTTCCCCGGACAGACGCTCCAGCAGGCGTTCGGCACCGGACTCGGCCAGTTCACGACGTCGCTGCGCGGCGAGTTCGACGCCGTGATCAAGGAGGCCAACGAGAGCGGCGTCACGTTCCACACCATTCATGCGGCCGGCCTCGACGCCGACGGCGACGTCACCGAAACCGGCATCAACGGCGTGCTCGACGAAGAGGGCAACCTCTTCCGCGAATCGCTCTCGATCTCGCCGATCAATCGTTTCTACAAAGATTGGAACTTCAAGACGCCGCTCGCGAACCTCGCGCAGGAGACGGGCGGAACGTTCACCGCGAACCGCAACACGTTCAAGAATGCGTTCGACCGCATCTACCTGGATTCGTCCACGTACTACTCGGCCGGCGTCACCGTGGCGAACATCCAGGCCAAGGACGCGCTCAAGATCAAGGTGACGACGACCCGGCCCGGCGTGACGCTCCGCGTGCGGAACTCCTGGGCCCACAAAACGGCCGACGAGGCCGCGAAGGACCGTGTCGAGATGGCGCTCCTCACGCCCGGCGTGGCCGGTGACTTCCAGATCGGTCTCACGCTCGGCGCCTCCAAGCCCGGCGGCCTCGGACGCCGCCTCGTGCCGTTCGAGGTCGTCTTCCCCATCAAGGACCTCACGTTCGTCGACGAGGGCGGAAAGAAGAAGGCCGTCTTCGACATCACGGTGGCGGCGGTGGAAGACAACGGCTCGAAGTCGAACGTCGTGCCCCAGAGGCTCCAGCTCGCGATCCCCCCGGAGGAGTTCGAGAAGGCGAAGACGCAGGGCTACCGCCACTCCGGTGAGCTGAAGACGGGGAAGGGCAACTTCCGCTACATCGCCTCGGTGCGCGACATCGCGTCCGACCGCATCGGCCTCGCGAGCCAGTCGGTTCGCATCGACTAGGCAATCCCCGCATTCCCCGGAAAAAGAAGCGACTGGCGCGGAGGGGGTTTGGGGGAACCGGAGCGCAGCGGAGGTCGTCGTCAACCGCGGAGCGGTTGCGACAACCGGCCATAGTTCCCCCAGGACACTACGGGTTGACTCGGAAGGGCGCCTTCGCGACCAGAGGCTTGGCACCGGCGGGTGCGTTGGCATCCTGGAGCGTGAGCGTCATCTCGTACTCCCCGGGAGGGAAGTACTGCCCGAGATCCTGGTCGACCACCGCGCCGGCGAGATCGAGCACGACGGGACGCTCCGACTCCGGAGGCGCAGCGACGGCTTGATCGGGCGGTAGCGGAACGTCCATCGCCGAGCCGCCCTTCGGCCTCACGCGGATCGACCTCTTGAGGAAGATCTTCCCCGCTGCGTCCA
>CAZXSG010000050.1:0-3570 GCA_964643185.1 uncultured Holophagales bacterium | reverse complement strand
CGGCCACGGCCTTCTCGTCGGGCGCGGGCTCGCCCGTCGCCGTGAAGCGCGGGAGTGTCTCGTACGTGACATTGGGGTTCACGATCATCGCCAGGGCGGCCTTGTCCTCGAGCCGGCGGAGAGTCCCGAGGTCGTTGACGACGTCCTCCTTCGTGTTGAAGCGATCGACGCTGAACTTCACCTCCAAGGACTTCACCTCGGCGCCTGCGGGCAGCTCTTCCCGTTCCCAACGGAACCTGAAGGTCCTGCCTGCACCACCGCCCAAGGATTGCTTGCCTGCGACCTCACCGACCTCGACGGGATGAACGGTGTTGGAGGCGTCTCCGGCAGTGGCGCCGATCGTGGTGTTCACGACATCACTGGTTGCAGCGCCGCCCGATGACATCTGACGCGGATGCCCGATCAGGATGAACGCACGTCCGCGTTCCGTCAGAGCGCCCCGCTTGCTCTTCATCGCGAACAGCTGGTCGGCCTCTGCGACGGCCAGATCGAATTTTTCCTTGGCCTCGTTCTTCAGAGTCCTGAGATCCGTGTCGCGCTTCGCCCAGAACACCAGCAGAAACTTCTCGGCCTCTTCGTCCGATGGCAGTGCCTCGAACGCCTTGCGCTCGGCCTCGGACGCGAGCAGCTGGCCCGCCGCCGAAGCGGGCCATTCCTTGTACTTCACCACAGCGCCTGGGGCGAGCCCCGCTGGAAGCCCCGCGGCGAGCGCGACGGCGCCGAGAACCCGAAGGGAAGACGAGATCGATGTCATTCCTGCCTCCCGCGGCGGGGACGATCCGGAACGGAGACGGCAGACAAGGTGCCCACTACGGGTTTACTTTGAAAGGCGCCTTGGCGACCAGGGGCTTGGCGCCTGCGGGCGCGTTCGCATCCTGGAGCGTCAGGGTCATCTCGTATTCGCCGGGCGGGAAGTACTGCCCGAGGTCCTGGTCGACCACCGCGCCCGCGAGATCGAGCACCACCGGGCGCTCGGACTCGGGAGGCGCCGCGACCGGCTGGTCGGGAGGCAGCGGAACCTCCATCGCGGAGCCACCCTTCGGCCTCACGCGGATCGACCTCTTGAGGAAGATCTTCCCCGCTGCGTCCACCGTGGGGTTGTAGACGCGGATCGCCCACGAGAGACCGTCGCTCTTGGCGAGGCCGCCGGGCTTCGTGTGGAAGCGGCGCGTCGAGAAGACGAACGGATCGCCGACCTTCGAGCCGGGAGCGTCGTCGTCACCCGACGCGACGACGAGCCTCGAGACCGCGAAGTCGGTGGGCAGGGGCGCCACCACGACGGCCTGTCGCGTGGTGACGATCGGCACCCCGCTCTCCGGCGTGAGCGCGGCAGCGACGTCGTAGGAGCCCGGCGCCAGCGCCACGGTGATCGCCGTCGCGGCGTCCTTGCCGTGCTTGATCACCGAGGCCGCCTCTTCTCGCCTTGCGACGTCCACCCCGCCTTCGCCCTTAACGAGGACCGCCCAGCGGAGCGGGGTCGCGGCCGAGGCCTCGGGCACGCCCGCCTGCAGCATGAGCCGGGTCGCTCCGTCGCGGTAGGCGATGACGTGCTGCATCACGCGGCTGTCGGCCTCACCCGAGAGCGCCTTCTCGAGGGCTTCCCTCACCGCCGGCGCGAGGGCCGGCCCCTTCGCCGCCTCGGCCACGGCCTTCTCGTCGGGCGCGGGCTCGCCCGTCGCCGTGAAGCGCGGGAGCGTCTCGAACGTGACGTTGGGGTTCACGATCATCGCGGCGACGGCCTTGTCCTCGAGCCGGCGGAGCGTTCCGAGGTCGTTCGCGACGTTTTCCTTCGTGAGGAAGCGGTCGACGGTGAACTTCACCTCGAGGGTCTTGACCTCGGAGTTCGGCGGCAGCTCCTCGCGTTCCCATCGGAACTTGTACGTCGACATCGCGCCGCCACCGGCGGACTGCGCGCCCGCGACGACGTTGTTCTCGAGCGCCGCCGCGGTGGCGCCGCCGACGCTCTGGACCTGCTGGTTCACGGTGTCGTCCGAGGCCGCGCCGCTCTTGGACCTCTGGCGCGGACGCCCGATCAGGATGAAGGCACGCCCCCGTTCCGTGAGCGCGCCGCGCTTGTTCTTGAGAGCGAACAGCTGGTCGGCCTCGGCGACGGCCAGATCGAACTTCTCCTTGGCCTCGTTCTTCGGCGTCTTGAGGTCCGGATCGCGTTTCGCCCAGAAAACGCTGAGGAACTTCTCGGCTTCCTCGTCCGAGGGGAGGGCCTCGAAGGCCTTGCGATCGGCCTCGGACGCGAGGATCTGCCCCGCCGCGGAAGCCGGCCACTCCTTGTACTTGACGACGGCGCCCGGAGCGAGAGTCGCCGGAAGAGTCGCCGCCAGCGCGGCGAAACCGAGCCAGCTCACCCTCACTTTTTCCCTCCGACGGCCACGATCCGGAAGGGCGAGCGCAGGGTCAGCGACTTGGACCCGGCGGGCGCGAACCCGTCAACGAGCACGAGCTTCAGCTCGAATTCGCCCGGATCGAAATACTTTCCGAGGTCGGCGTCGATCACGGCCCCCGCGATGTCGACGACGACCGCGCCGTCCTTGGCGACGGGCGCGGGCGTGGGTTCGTCGGGCGCGGACGGAATGTCCATCTCGGGCTTGCCCTTCTGCTTCACCGAGAGCTTCCGCTTGAGCCACAGCTTGCCCGAGGGATCGATGGTGGGGTTGTAGATGCGGACCGCGTACGACAGCCCGTCGAGAGTCGTGAGGCCGCCCGGCTTCGTGACGAACTTGCGGCCCGACACGACGAACGGGTCCTCGGGCTTGGCGCCCGGCGCATCGAGATCGGTGGCGGCCACGAGAAGGCGCGAGGAGTCGAACTCGGAAGGGAGCGCACCCACGGTGACGGCCTGCTTCGATTCGAGGATCGCGGCGCCCGCGGCGTCGAGCAGCGCCACGGCGATGTCGTAGGTGCCGGGGTCGAGTGCGAGGGACACGTCGGCAAAGCCGTCGGTCTTGAGCTTCCCGAGCGTCGCGGGCTCGACCTTCCGGAGCGCGTCCTTGCCCTCCTTGGTCCGGGCGAGGATCGCCCAGCGTGCGCCGGCGGCCGCCCCACCCGGCACGTAGGCCTGAATCGCGGCTCGCGTGGCGCCGTCGCGATACGCAAATACGAACACGGTCACCTTGTCGTCCGCCTCGCCCGCGAGGATCTTCTCGAGCTGGGCCCGGAGCGGCGCCTCGAGGGCAGGCCCCCTCGCGGCATCCGCGGCCGCCTCGGCCGCCGCCTGCTGCTGCTTGGCGAACTCCTCTTTCGTCATGTAGACGGGGAGGGTCTCCTGCGTGAGCTTCGGGTTGACGAGGGCCATGGCCGCGGCCTTCTCGGTGAGCTTCTTCACGGTCGAGCTGTCGAGGACGCGCTCGTTGCCGAGCCGATCCGCGTCGATCCGGACGTCGATGTCCTTGCCGCCGTTCGCGGCGAGCGCCACGTACTTGAAGCGGAGGATCACCGACTGCGCGCCCGGCGAGCCGGCGCCGAAGCCCGCCTCCGGCGCCACGGCCGAGATCGACCCACCCGTCGACCCGGTCTCGCGAATGATGTCCTTCGGGGCGCCGAGCAGCGCGAGCA
>CAZXSG010000049.1:0-11260 GCA_964643185.1 uncultured Holophagales bacterium | reverse complement strand
CGATCACGGTCACGCTGCCGGGGATTGCGGGATTGATCCTCACCATCGGCGTCGCGGCCGACTCCAACATCGTCATCTTCGAGCGGATCAAGGAAGAGGTGCGCGCTGGGAGATCCATGATCTCAGCGATCTCCGAGGGCTACCGCAAGGGGATCGCGACGATCGTCGACGCGAACGTGATCATTCTGTTGACCGCGTTCATCCTCTTCGGGCTCGCGACCGCGGGCGTCAAGGGCTTCGCTTCCACGCTCGGCATCGGGACGATCGTCTCCCTCTTCACGGCGGGCCTGCTGCGGCTCGGGCTGGGCCGGGCTTTTGTCCGTCTTTGCCGTCTTGGGCTTCGCCGCGTCCTTCTTCGCCTTCTGGGCCTCAGCGGCGGCGGCTTTGGCCGGATCGGCCGACAGGTCGTAGTCCAGCTCGTTCACCCCGCGGATCGAGGTCGCCGTCAGCTCTTTCCAGACATTCCCGCCCGCGTCGCGGATCGAGATCTTCGCCACTCCGGTCGCGCCCTCACCCGCGTACCACGCGATGCGTGTCGTGTCGGGCACGCGGCTCCACGTGAACCAGGGATTCTCGCCGTAGCCCCGGTTCCGATCCCACTCGACGGCCTTGACCTTGAAGGCGACGAGGTCCTTCGCGATTGCTTCCGCCTTGAGCTTCCGGAGCGGTGCCGCCTGGGCCACGAAGACGCTGCGGCCGTGCGTTCCGAGAACCACGTCTCCCGTCTTGCCCTGGACCGCGAGGTCGTGCACCGGGACGTTCGGAAGACCGCCCGAGAGCGCCATCCACGAGGTGCCCTTGTCGAGCGACGCGTAGGCGCCCAGGTCCGTTCCGAGGTACAGGAGGTGGTCGGCCTTCGCATCCTCACGCACCACGTTGACGGGCTCGTCCGGAAGACCGGCCGCGAGCGACGCCCACGTGCCACCGAAGTCGGTGGAGCGAAAGACGTACGGGGCGAAGTCGTCGTTGCGATAGCCGCTCTGGGTCACGTAGACCGTCGCCGCGTCGTGCGCCGAAGCCACGACCCGCGTCACCCAGCGGTCGAGAGCGAGGCCCTGCGAGACGTCTTTCCACGTGGTGCCAGCGTCCTTCGACATCCACAGCTTGCCCTCGTCGGTGCCGCAGTAGAGAACGCCGAACGTCTTCGGCGATTCGGCGATCGACGTGATCGTCCCGAAGGGCACGTCGCCCTGCTCGCGGTTCGAGGTGAGGTCGGCGCTGATCGGCGTGAACGTCTCGCCCCGGTCGAACGAGCGATACAGGCGGTTCGCGCCGAAGTAGAGGATCTCGCGCGAGTGGGGCGAGATGAGGAACGGCGTCACCCAGTTGTAGCGGAGTGGCTTCTCGTCGAGGGTGGGCCGCGGACGCACGCGCTTGCGGGCCTGGCTCTTGAGATCCAGGCGCGTCGCGAAGCCGAACTGATACGCGATGTAGACGAGGTTGCGGTCCTTCGGATCGATCTGCACCATTGAGCCGTCGCCGCCGCCGATGGCCTTCCAGGCGCCGGCATCCGAGGGGCCGCGGCGATAGGTCGACGGCCCGCGCAGCGTTCCGTTGTCCTGCAGGCCGCCGATGATGTTGTAGGGCTCGGCGTCGTCCACGGCGATCGTCGTGAACTGTCCCACCGGGAACCCGTTCACCTTCGTCCACGTTTCGCCACCGTTCCACGAGAGGTTGAGGCCGCCGTCGTTTCCGAGGGCCACGCGGCGCGACGCGCCCGCCTCGAAGAAGAACGCGTGGTGATCCACGTGGACGTCGCGCGCCGCGAGACCCGTCCAGGTCCTTCCGCCGTCCGTCGACACGATCAAGGGAACGCCCGCCACGTAGACGCGGTTCGCGTCGTCCGGCGCGGCCCAGATCTTCCCGAAGTAGTAGCCGTAGGAGTACGTCACCTGGTCGAGGCGCGTCTCGTGGGTGCGCTTCCAGGTCGCGCCCGCGTCGCTCGTGCGGTAGACCTCGCAGCTCACGATGTCGTTCTCGAAAAGGTCGCGGTTCGCGTCGGCGATGTAGCCGACGATCTTCTCGAGCGTGACCTTGCCCTTCTTCACGTCCTTGAAGAGATCCTTGGCTTTCAGGTCCACGGGAAAGTCGTTCCGCCGGAGGAAGCGGTCGACGACCTTGGCGTCGAGCGCCAGGAACTGCTCCTTGGTGAGCTTCTTCAGGCGACGCACCGTGAGCTCGCCCGGGGGCGTGTCCTCGTCGGGCGGCTCGGAGTCGGGCCTCCGCGCCTGGTTGTCGAGCACCGCGTAGACCGTGCCGGGGCTCGACGGCGCGAGCGCGAGCCCGATGCGTCCCACGGTATCCCCCTGCGGAAAGCCGCCCGTGAGGCGGTTCCAGGAGTCGCCGCCGTCGGTCGACTTGAAGATGCCGCTGCCCTTCCCCGACTCGAGGAAGTTCCAGGCCTTGCGGTCCCGCTCCCACATCGCGGCATAGAGGATCCGGGGGTCCGCGGGGTCCTGGACGAGGTCCACCGCTCCAGTGCGGTCGTCGGTGTAGAGCACGCGCCGCCACGAGCCGCCGCCGTCGGTGGTGCGAAACACGCCCCGCTCGCCGCCGGCCGTGTAGAGAGGCCCGAGCGATGCGACGAACACGATATCGGGATTCTTCGCGTCCACGATCACCTTGCCGATGTGGTGCGAATCGGGGAGGCCGGTGTTCTTCCAGCTCTTGCCGCCGTCGGTGCTCTTGAAGACGCCCGTGCCGGCGTACGACGTACGGCTCGAGTTCGCCTCGCCGGAGCCCACCCAGATCACCTTGCCCTCGGCGTCCCCGAGGGCGATGTCGCCGATCGTGATGGACGACTCGTCGTCGAACAGCGACGTGAACGTCCCGCCCTTGTCGTCGGTGCGGAAGAGCCCGCCCGAGGCGAACGCGAGGAAGAGCGTGTCGGGCCTTCCGCTCGGCCCTTCGATGTCCACGATGCGGCCGCCCTGGATCTCGGGCCCGACGTTCCGAAACGTCAGGCCCCGGAGCAGGGAGGCCTTCTCGAGCGCGACCCTTCGGTCGTGCCCCGCGAGCCGCGTCCGGCCGTCCATGCCCTTCTCGTCGGGGTTGAACTTCGCGCGCTCGTCCTTTTTCGAGAGAGGCGCGGGCGGTGCCCCGCCGGCTGGAAGGGCGGGCGGCAGGACGAGCGTTACGAGCGACAGGGCGAGCACGGTCTTCTTCATCGCGCCGCGATGTTAATGCGGCGCGGAGCGCCCGGACGACGGGGTCATTAGAATCCCGCCACCTCGAGCCCGCGGTTGGGCCCGCCGTTTCCGGCTGCGCACCACGAGGTCACCGAAATGATGAAGAGAACACTGGTGATCGCCACGATGGCTCTCCTGAGCGGCCCCGCCCGTGGTCAGGAGGCCGCGCACGTCTGGCCCGCGGGCGCCGAACGCCTCCTCGCCGCCGACGCCGTGTTCTACGCCCCGCCCGACTTCAAGAGACAGCTCGCGAAGAACCGCGAGGTCCTCATGGAGGGCATCCTCATCGCGCGGGAGAGCGACTCCGGCCGGAGGACGCCCTCCGAGCGCCGCACCGCGGCGGCCAAGGCCGCGCGCGGCATCACGCGGATGATCCGCGAGCACCGCCCCTTCGCCGACGTGTCCCGCGAGGTGGGCGGCCTCGTTCACGAGCTCGCGGCCGCGACGCGGGATCAGCCGTTCCCTCAGAAGGACGCTCTCGGCGCGGCCCGAACGTCCCGGTTCCTCGGCTACACCGCCTCCCCGTTCGACGACCCCGAGAAGCTCCTCGCCCGCCGCCTGGCGGCGGACACGCCCCGCGCGGCCTACGATGCCGCCCTCACCGAGTCGACCCGGCTGCTCGCATGGATCTGGAAAAACGCGGGCGGCGACGCGGGCATCGCGAAGACCTTCCCGGAAGAGAAAGGACCCTACGCAGTCCGTGAGTGAATCCCTAGAGACCAAAGACACCCCAGAGACCACCAAGAAACGCGCCCTCCTCTCCGTTTCCGACCGCACGGGTCTCGTGGAGCTCGGCACGGCTCTCGTCGGGCTCGGCTACGAGCTCCTTTCGACCGGCGGCACCGCCCACGTGCTTTCGGACGCCGGCCTGCCCGTGAACCTGATCTCCGAAATCACCGGCTTTCCCGAGGTCTTCGACGGCCGCGTGAAGACGCTGCATCCCAAGATCTTCGGCGGCATCCTCTACGACCGCTCGGTCGAGACGCACCGCAAAGAGGCCGATGCGAATGCGATCACGCCCGTGGACCTCGTCGCCGTCAACCTCTATCCGTTCCAGGAATCGCTCGAAACCGGTACGGCGACGTTCGCGGACCTCATCGAGAAGATCGACGTGGGCGGCCCTTCGATGCTCCGCGCGGCCGCCAAGAACCACGCGCACGTCACGGTGCTCTGCGACCCGGCCGACTACGCCGGCGTCGTCGCCGAGATCGCGGAAGGCGGCATCTCGGGGGCGACGCGCCGAAGGCTCGCGGCCAAGGTCTTCCGGCGGACGGCCGCCTACGACGCCGTCATCGCGTCGTTCCTCACGCACGAGGCCGGAGAGAAGGAACCCGAGCGCCTGACGCTCACGTTCAAGCGCGATCGCACGCTGCGCTACGGCGAGAACCCCCACCAGCAGGGCGCCTTCTACGTGGATCCGCTCGCGCCGCAGGGCTCCCTCGCGCGCTTCACGTCGCACCAGGGCAAGGAGCTCTCGTTCAACAACCTTCTCGATGCCGATGCGGCCGTTTTCGCCTCGCGGAGCATCGGTCCGAACGGCCTCACCATCGTGAAGCACCGCATCGCCTCGGGAATCGCGACGGGGGCGACGTTCGCCGAGGCGCTCGAGAAGGCCTGGGCGTCCGACCCGGTCGCCGCGTTTGGAGGGGTCATCGCCTATCTCGGAACGCTCGATGCCGAAGGCGCGGCGGCGCTCGGTACGCGGTTCGTCGAGGTTCTCGTGGTGAGCCACGTCCTCGAGGAGGCGCTTCCCCTTCTCGCGAAGAAGCCGAACCTCCGGGTGCTCTCCCTCGGGGACCTGATCGAGGACGGCAGCGCCGTGGAGCTCCGGGGCATCGAGGGCGGGCTCCTCGTCGAGGACCGCGACCGCGTGCCCCTCGACGAATCCGCCTGGAAGGTGGTCACCGGCCGGGCGCCCTCGGACGCCGAGATGAACGCGCTGCGGTTCGCGTTCCGCGCCGTGCGCGGGGTCGTCTCCAACGGCATCGTCGTGGCCGGCGCGGACGCCACGTACGGCATCGGAGGCGGCCGCACGAGCCGCGTCGACGCCTGCCGCGACGCCATCGCGAAGGCCGGCTCGCGGGCGCGCGGCGCCGTGGCCGCGTCCGACGCGTTCTTCCCGTTTGCCGACGGCCTCGAGGTCCTCCTCGACGCCGGGGTGACGGCGGTCGTACAACCAGGCGGCAGCGTGAAGGACGCCGAGGTGATCGCCACCGCCGACGCGCGCGACATCGCGATGGTCACGACCGGGCGCCGCCACTTCCGCCACTAGGCGGGAGGGAAGGCAGATCCACCCATGAAACGACAGCTTCTCTCCGTTCTCGTCTGCTTCACCTTCTGCGCACTCCCAGCGCTCGGCGGCGGCGCGAAGGATCTCCTCGCCCAGGTGCGAAAGGCCTACACGGCCAGCCCGTCCTTCACGCTCGCCTTCACGCAGACCTATGCGCCGGCGGGCTTTCCCGAGGTGAAGCCCGAGAAGGGCACGCTCGTTCTGGCGGCACCCAACAAGGCCCGCTTCGACTACGCGGGCGCCGAAGGGAAGGTCTTCTCGTTCGACGGCACGGCGGCCCGGCAGTACGTCGCGGCCGACACCCAGATGGTCGTCAAGAACCTCACCGCCGAGGAGAAGGCCCGCCTCCCGCTCGTGTTCCTGGAATCCACGGAGGCCCTCCTCGCGCGCTTCGACGCAGCGGGTTCGGGCAGCGAGGTCACGCTCACGCCGAAGACGAAGGGCTCGCTTTCGAAGATCACGCTCGGGGTATCACCCCAGGGCGACGTCTCGAAGCTCGTCGTCCTCGACGCCGACGGCAACCGCACCACGTTCACGTTCTCGGAGAAGAAGCCGGGACCCGCGCGGCCGCTCTCCGATTTCGCCCTCACCCCGCCCGCAGGCACCAAGATCCTCACCGAGTAAGGAGGCCTCATGGCCGATCCCAGCTTCGACGTCGTTTCCGAGGTCAACCAGCCCGAGGTCCAGAACGCCGTCCAGCAGGCCCACAAGGAAATCGTCAACCGCTTCGACCTCAAGGGCACCGCCGCCGGAGTGGAGCAGAAAGAACTCGAGCTCACGCTCACGGCCGACGACGAGTTCGGCCTCAAGGCCGTGAACGACATCCTCCAGAACAAGCTCGTCAAGCGCAGCGTGCCCCTGAAGGCGCTCGACTACGGCCCCGTCGAGCCGGCGACGAAAGGCACGGTCCGCCAGGTCGTGAAGATCCAGAACGGCCTCACCACCGAGAAGGCCAAGGAGATCGTCAAGGCCATCAAGGACGCGAAGCTGAAGGTCCAGGCGGCCATCCAGAGCGAGCAGGTGAGGGTCACGGGCAAGAAGAAGGACGATCTCCAGAGCGTCATCGCGCTCCTTCGGTCGAAGGACTTCGACGTCCCTCTCCAGTTCACGAACTTCAGGGGTTGAATCCCGTCCGGGGCATCCCCGCTTTGCTTTGTGCCGTAGAGGTTTATGGTGCAGGGCCGGGGATGGTCCGCCTTCCCAAAGAAACCGCATGACCGAAACGTCGCTTCGCGAAAGACTCCTCGTCGCAACGCTCCCCGCCGAGGAGCGCGAGAACGGCCGCCGCCTTCTACAGGCCCTCGCGTGCGTGGAAGACAAGCTGAAGCTCGTGGAGCGCGAGCTGGAAACCCGCACGCGCTCGAACACGCCGACGATCGGGCTCATCGGGGAATACCTCGTGGACGGCGGCGGCAAGCGGATCCGCCCGGCGCTCCTCCTGCTTTCGGCCCAGATCCTGGGCTACTCGGGGGATCGGGACGTCCGCTACGGCGCGGTCATCGAGCTCATCCACACGGCCACGCTCGTGCACGACGACATCATCGACGCCGCCGACATCCGGCGCGGCCGCGAGAGCGTGAACCACCGCTGGGGCAACGAGCTCACGGTGCTCTTCGGCGACTACCTCTACATGAAGTCCATGGAGATCGCGCTCGACGAGGGCGATCTCCGGGTGCTGCGGGTGCTCTCGGACGTCACGCTCGAGATGACCGAGGGCGAGATCATCGGCTCGGAGATCCGCGGCTCTCTGGATGTTTCCCTCGAGCGGTACCTCGACATCGTTCGCCGCAAAACGGCGCTCCTCTTCGGGGCGGCCTGCCGGATCCCCACGTTCCTCCCCGGCGTTTCGGCTCAGGGCGACACGCTCTGGCGCTACGGCCTCGCGCTCGGCACCGCGTTCCAGCTCCAGGACGATCTCCTCGACTACACGGCCTCCGAGAAGGACCTCGGCAAGCCCGTGCTCTCGGATCTCCGGGAAGGCAAGCTCACGCTGCCCTTGATCCTCGTGCTGCCCGACCTGTCGCGCGCCGAGCGGAAGCTCGTGGACACCGTTCTCAGGGAGCGGTCCTTCACCACGGTGGCCCCCGAGCACATCCTGGAGATCGTCGCCCACCACACCGCGCCCGACCGCGCGAGGGAGATGCTGGAGGGCTACGCCTCGGAGGCCCGGGCCCTCGCCCTCTCGCTGCCGGAGTGCCCCGCCCGCGACGGCCTGGTCCTGGCGGCCGAATACGCCGCCCACCGCCGGAAGTAGGCCCTTCCCACTTCCCACTTCAGGTCTTCGGCGTCGAAACGACACCGAAGCGCTCGAAAGCCCTCCTGAATTCGTACGGCCTGGCGGGGCGACACCCGAAGACCTTCGGCCAAATGAGTCCTCAAACACATCCGAGCCGAATAGAACATGGGTCACAACGGCAGTTTCCCTAATTTTTTTCGAGCGACCTCTGGACTTCCCCCAACTGCGGGCGTACCGTTCCGTCAGTAACCCGACGGGACAACCGCCATGCCGTTTCAGAAGCTCCTGCGCTCCTTCCGGTCGAGTGTCGCCGCCACCCTCGGTGAGCGCGGCGAGTTCTCCCTGGACGACGAGATCGCCCTCTACAAGAAGAGGGCCGAGGCAGCGCTCCGGGAAGAGCGGCACGCCGACGGGCTCGTCTTCCTCTCCAAGGTCCTGCGGCTCAACCCCTACGACCTCTCGGCCCGCATGCTCGTCGCCGAGACGTACCACCACGCGCTCGGGGAGCCCACCAAGGCGATCCTCACGTACGAAAAGGTCGTCGCGGCAACGGCCTACGACGACTCGAACTCCTACTGCGTCAGAGCCCGCGCGGCGATCCGCGAGCTGACCGCCGTGTTCGAAACCCCCGCCTTCCCCCTCCACGACCTCTTCGAGGAAGAGAACCCCCAGGAAGAAAGCGACGGCCGCGCCCAAAGCGTTGCCGGATAGCGAGCGAGACTCTCGCCTCCGTCCCGGATCCTTGTCGCGTCGTCATCGACCCGCCATGCGGCGTCGGTGACGACGCGCCCTTTTTCCAGCCCGCTACCCTCGAGCTGGAGACGGAGCGACCCGACGCCCTCCGGATGGATCACGTGGACGAGGAGCTGGTGCTCCCCCGCCTTCACGGGTCCCGGGATGCGCCAGAGGTCCAGGGACGGCGCGCCGGGCTCGCCCTTTACCTCGCCGAGAGCGACCCCGTCCCAGAAGAGCACGTAGTCGCGGTCCGCACGCATCGAGACCACGAGGTCCGAGGTTTCCGCCGCGACCTTCACCCGGCGCGCGAACGCGGCTCCGGCCGGCCATCCCGCGCGGGCGGTCTTCGCGAAACCGATCCAGTACGCACCGTGCAGCTCGTCGTGAGAGAGGAGCCAGAGCCGCCAAGCGACGTGGGAGACGATCAGGACGGCGAGAAGCACCAGGAAGTAGCGGGCTCCAGGAGTTCCAGGTGCTCGACCGGGACGGCTGTTTGACGACATCGTGTGGCTGAGGTCATTATCCGACGTGCGCACCTCGGAGTCCTCCCCGCCCTCCCCTTTGCGCGCCGTCGCGGTGATTCCGTCGCGCTTCGGCGCCGAGCGCTTCCCCGGGAAGCCCCTCCACCTCATCCATGGCGTCCCCATGGTCGTGCGCGTCCTCCGCCAGGCCCTCAGGGCGAAAAACGTCGACCGGGTCCTCGTGGCGACCGACGACGAGCGCATCGCCGAGGCCGTCCACGGCGAGGGTGGAGAAGCCGTCCTCACCGACCCGGCGTTGCCGTCCGGCACCGATCGCATCTACGCCGCGGTGAAGGACCTCGATGTGGAGGTCGTGCTCAACGTCCAGGGCGACGAGCCGCTCATGCACCCCGACAACGTCGACCTCGTGGCCGGCTTCCTCCTGGCGCATCCCGAGTTCCCGCTCGCGACCGTCGCGCTCCCGATCTCGCGGGAAGACGTCATCGCGAACCCGAACGTCGTCAAGGTCGTGCGGGCCGACGACCTCCGCGCGCTGTATTTCTCCCGCTCCCCTCTCCCCTATCGCCGGCGCGCCGTGCCCGAGCTCGAAACCCTCAAGCACCTCGGCCTCTACGGCTATCGGAAAGAGGCACTCCGGCGCTTCACCGAGCTCCCGCCGCATCCCCTCGAGCGGGCCGAGAGCCTCGAGCAGCTTCGGGCCCTGGCCGCGGGAATGCCCATGGCCGTTCTCTCGACGACTCATGATTCGATCGGAGTCGACACCCTCGAGGACGTCCTCGAAGTCGAACGCCTTCTCACCTCCTCCGGAAACATCAGGGAGACCCCATGAGCACCAAGTACATCTTCATCACCGGAGGCGTCGTCTCGGGCCTCGGCAAGGGCATCGCGGCGGCCTCGATGGGCGCGCTCCTCGAGGCCCGGGGATTCAAGATCACGATCCAGAAGTTCGACCCGTACCTCAACGTGGACCCCGGCACCATGTCTCCGTTCCAGCACGGCGAGGTCTTCGTGACCGAGGACGGCGCCGAGACCGACCTCGACCTCGGCCACTACGAGCGCTTCACGAACGCCGTCACGACGCGGGCCCACAGCGTCACGACCGGCAAGATCTACCAGTCGGTCATCGAGAAGGAGCGCCGCGGCGACTACCTCGGCTCGACCGTGCAGGTGATTCCGCATGTGACCGACGAGATCAAGGAGTGCATCCGCAAGGTCGCGCTCGACAACGACGTCGTGCTCGTCGAGATCGGCGGCACCGTGGGCGACATCGAGTCGCTGCCGTTCCTCGAGGCCATCCGCCAGTTCCGCCAGGAGGTCGGCGGCAGCAACTGCATCAACGTGCACCTCCCGCTCGTGCCCTGGATCGGCGCCTCCAAGGAGCTCAAGACCAAGCCCACGCAGCACTCCGTGAAGGAGCTCCTCTCCATCGGGATCCAGCCCGACATCCTGCTCTGCCGCGCGGATCGCGAGATCCCCGAGGACATGAAAAGGAAGATCGCCCGCTTCTGCAACGTCGACGACCGGGCCGTGGTGACCGCGCGCGACGTGCCGTCGATCTACGAGGTGCCGCTCGCGCTCGCGCGCGAGGGGCTCGATGAGATCCTCCTCGACTTTCTTTCTTTGCCGCACTACGCCCGCGACCTCGGGCGCTGGGAGCAGATCGTCAACCGCGTGAAGAACCCGGCCGACGAGGTCACGATCGCGTTCGTCGGAAAGTACGTGCAGCTCGGAGACAGCTACAAGTCGCTCAACGAGGCGCTCGTCCACGGCGGCATCGCGAACAACGTGCGCGTGAAGATCGCGTTCGTCGACTCCGAGGAGCTCGAGACGCCGGGCTTCCCCGACGTTCTCGCGCGGGCCGACGGCATCCTCGTGGGCCCGGGCTTCGGCAAGCGCGGCATCGAGGGCAAGCTCCGCGCGATCCGCTTCGCGCGGGAGAAGCGGATCCCGTTCTTCGGGATCTGCCTCGGAATGCAGTGCGCCGTCATCGAGCTCGCGCGCCACGTCGCAGGTCTCGTGAGCGCCAACTCCACCGAGTTCGACCAGAACGCGCCGCACAAGGTCATCTACATGCTGCGCGACCTCATCGGCGTCGAGGCGCTCGGCGGCACGATGCGCCTCGGGCGCTATCCGTGCGATCTCCTCGAGGGGTCGCTCGCACGGCGGGCGTACGGCGAGGACCAGGTCTACGAGCGGCATCGTCACCGCTACGAGGTGAACCAGGAGTATCTCGAGCCGCTCGCGCGGGCGGGGCTCGCGTTCACCGGGGTCTCCCCCGACCGCAAGTTCATCGAGATCATCAGGAGTCCCGGGCATCCGTGGGTCCTGG
>CAZXSG010000048.1:0-11274 GCA_964643185.1 uncultured Holophagales bacterium | reverse complement strand
CCGGGTCAACGCTCCGGCAAGTGTCCGGGAAGATCGGGACCGTCGCCGCCCCGGGCACTACTACGAGTAGGCCGCGGAAGGAGTAGCCGAGGAGCGCGTTCACGGGATGGGGATCAAAGTGGGGATCAAAGTGGGGATCAAAGTGCCGGGGGCGTTCCGAGGCCCGGCGTGACTCCGAGGACGTCCATGAAGAACTCGAGCTGGCGCTGGTCGGTGTAGCGCCGCGCGGCGGGCGTCGCGGGGCCGTGCCGCTGGTTGAGGAGCGGCACGAACGTCACGCCCGATTTGCGGGCCTTCGCGAGCTCGTCGAGATAGAGCATCGTGTTCTGCAGGTGGACGTTGTCGTCCTTCGTGCCGTGCAGCAGGAGGAGCTTCGTCGAGAGGTTCGCGGCGGACGCCATGGGTGCCGTCTTCTGGTACGCGGCCTCCTGATCGTGCGGAAGCTTCATGTACCTCTCGGTGTAGCAGCTGTCGTAGAGCGTCCAGCTCGTGACCGGCGCTCCGGCCGCGGCACCCTTGAAGAGGTGGCCGGCCTTCGTAGCGAGGAGGAGCGTCATGGTGCCGCCGTACGACCAGCCTCTCACTCCGAGGCGCGTGCCGTCGACGAAAGGCAGCTTCTTCAGCTGCGCGATGCCTTCGAGCTGGTCGACGAGCTCCGTGGCGCCCAGGTTGGAGAGGAGGGGCGCTTCCCAGGCCTTGCCTCGACCTCCGCTGCCCCGGTTGTCCACCGACCACGTGAGGATTCCCTGGCTCGCCATGACCTGCTCGAGGCCGCTCACGCGGCCCCACTCGTCCTTGACGGTCTGAGCGTGAGGTCCGCCGTAGACCATCACCACCGCCGGGTACTTCCGGGCCGGGTCGAAGTCCGCGGGCTTCACGAGCCGCGAGTAGAACGTGCCGTTCGGGGTCGTGTAGGAGCCCAGCTCGACGCTCGCGAGCGCGTAGGTCTCGAGCTCGTTCTTCGGGTCGTCGAGCATCTCGATGAGCTTGCCGTTCGAGTCGAAGAGCGCGGCCTTCGGCGGGGTCACGATGTCGGAGTAGACGTCGACGTAGTACTTGAAGCCGGGAGAGAACGTGGGGCGATGCGTGCCGCGGCCCTGCGAGAGGCGCTTGAGACCCGAGCCGTCGAGCTTCACGCGGTAGATGTGCCGTTCCCTCGGGTCCTTTTCGGTCGCGACGAAGTAGGCCACTCCGGCCTTTTCGTCCACCGCGGTTTCTCCGTCGACGATCCAGGGTCCCACGGTCACGGCCGTGCGCGGCTTGCCGTCTTTTTCGTGCCGGTAGAGGTGCAGATAGCCGGTTCGTTCGGAGAGGAAGAGGAACGAGCCGTCCGCGAGGAAGGTCGGGGGCTCGAGGGAGTTGATCCAGGCCTCGTCCTTCTCGGAGATGAGGTTGCGGGCGGTCCCGTCCCGTGGCTGGAGATTCACGGAGATCTCGGTCTGCTCGCGGTTCAGCTTGACGTAGGCGACGGCCTTCGAGTCCTTCGTCCACGAGAACTCGGGACCCACGTAGACGTCCTGGCCGTCGAACGTGATGTCGGAGGCCGTCGTGCTCGCAGGGTTCGAGGCTCCGGGCAGCTCGATGACGTGGACCGAAGGAACCGGGTTGGGATCCCCCGGCCTCGGATAGCGCTGCATCTCGAGTCCGCCGGAGGCCTTCGCGTAGTCGGTGATGGGGTAGATGGGAACGCCGCTCTGGTCGAGCCTGAGAAACGCGATGGCCGTGCCGTCGGGAGACCATTCGTACGAGCGGCCGCTCCTCCGGTTCGCGAGCTCCTCCTCGTACAGCCAGTCGAGCTTGCCGTTGGGGGTCGTTTCGGGGCGGTCCTGGGTGAGCCTAAGGGCTTAACCGGTCGCGAGCTCGTGCGGGTGGGGATCGTTCCCCTTGACGAACGCGATGTGCGTCCCCGACGGCGCGAACGTCGGGTATTCCTCTTCAGCCGAATCGTTCGTGAGGCGCTTGACGTTGTGGGTCGTGACGTCCATGAGATGGAGGTCGTTCCCGATGCGCAGGAGCAGCGCCTTGCCGTCGGGGGCCCACAGAGCATCCTTCAGGGGAAGGGGTGGGGCGCCCACGGCGGGACCCACGAGCCGCGTGCGCTTCTTCGTGAGGACGTCGTACTCCCAGAAGGCGGCGATGGGGGCGCCCGCACCCGGCCCCGACGACGTCGTCACTCCTTCCGGCAGGAGGTACACGAGCCGGGTTTCCGAGAGCCACCGGAACTGGGAGGCACCCCTCGGCGCGATCGGCGGCTCGGAGTGGATCCTCTCGAGGGTGACGCGTTTCTTGGCCCCAGCGGCGCCGGAGGACGCCGCGCTTACTTTCGCGGCGCCGGAGGACGCCGCGCTTACTTTCGCGGCGCCGGAGGACGCCGCGCTTACTTTCGCGGCGCCGGAGGACGCCGCGCCCACTTTCGCCGGCGCAGAGGTCTGGGCGTCGAGCGCCGGAGCGAGCGCCAGGGCGGACGTCAGCGCGGCCAGTCCGAGGGCGGAGTACGAGCTGCGGGATATCTTCATCGAACCTCCGGAACGGCCCCGGGAATGGCCGGAAACCAGGAACGCCTCCCGGGGCGGAGCCATGCCGCGGGAGGCGTGAGAGTAGACGAGGGGCCCGCGCCTACCGCGCGGGAGGATTGTTGACGGTCGGGACGACGGGCGCCGGAGGGCCCAGGGGAACCATGGTGAAGGGATCGCGAAGCGGGATGTCCGTGAGCTTGCCGCCGGTGAGGGAGGCCAGCGCGACCGGGTGCTTCGGGTCGGGGTTCAGGATGTCGGCCTTCTTGCCGACGACCAGGAGGGTCACGGCGTCCGGTGCGAGAAGGCGCTCGGCCGTGCGCTTCACGTCGGCCGTGGTCACCTTCTCGATGTTCCCGCGCCAGGTCGTGTAATACAGGGGGTCGGTCTTCGCGCGGCCGGTGAACTCCTCGTCGAGGAACGTCGCGACGATCTGCTGCTTCGTGGCGAAGCGGCGGGGGAACGTCTCGAGGAGGTTCGTGCGCACGGTCTTGAGCTCTTCGGCCGTCACGTCGCCGGACTTCATCTTCTTCATCTCTTCGATGACGATCTGCGACGCGTAGGACACGGTGCGCACCTTGGACTGGAAGTAGGCGCCCATGGGCGGCGTGTACCAGGCCCCCTCGGGCAGCGAGGAGCCGGCCGAGTACGCGAGACCTTCGTCCGACCGCACGCGGTTCGTGATGCGGCTCGTGAAGCCGCCGCCGCCGAGGATCTGGTTCATCATCTGCGCGGCGTAGAAGTCCTTGTCGTTCCTGTCCAGACCGGGCAGCAGGATCGACACGCGGCCCTGGTTGACGTCCTTGTCCACGATGTACGAGCCGGGTACGAGCTTGTGGGTGGGCTTGGGCACGCCGGGCGCGACCTCGCCCTTGACGGGCCACTTCGCGAAGAGCGTCTCGAGCCGCTTGAGCATGTCGGCCTTCGCGAAGTCGCCCGACACCGCGACCATCATGTTGCGCGGGTCGAACCACTTGGCGTGGAACGCCACGAGGTCCTCACGGGTCAGGGAATCGATGGACGCCTTCGTGGGGAAGCGGTTGAGGTAGAAGTCGGGCCCGTACACCAGGACGTTCCGCTCGCGGCCCTCGATGGCGGCCGAGTCGTCGTTGCGCGACTTCATGTCGGAGAGCACCTGGTCCTTGCGGAGCTTGAGCTTCTCCTCCTCGAACGCGGGCTCCGTGAGCACCTCGCGGAGGAGCTTGAACGCCGTGTCCATGTCTTTCGACATGAAGTTGAGCGACACGGTGCCGCGGTCGGCGTCGATCGAGGAGTTGAGGTTCGCGGCGAGGAACGCGAGCTCCTCGTCGAGGTCGCGGGCTTTGCGGGCCTTCGTGCCGCCCTTGGTGAGGAGGTAGCCGACCATGGAGGAGAGGCCCTCCTTGCCCTTCGGGTCGAGGTACGTGCCGCCCCGGAGCGTCACGGCCACGGTCACGAGCGGGAGCTCGCGGTCCTCGGCGAGGAAGGCCGTGGGGCCGGCCTTGAGCGTGCTCTTGAAGTCCTTGGCGAGCGGGGCCGTGAACGAGAACTCGGGGTACTTGAGCGTCTCGGGGCGCTCGGGGATCGACTGGGAGAGCGCCGGCGCCGCCACGAGGAGGAGGAGCGCGGGGGCCAGGAAGCGGTTCGTCATGGATCTCATCTCGCGGGTCCTCACTTCTTGCCGATCTCGGCGAGGCGCGCCTTGGACCTCGAGAGGAGGAGGTCGAAGCCGGCCTTCATCGCCGGGGGCACGTTCGCGGACTGGGCTTCCATCCGCTCGATGTCCTGCTGGAGCTTGGCGGCGTCCTTCTCCTGGGCGAGCGCGCTGAGGCGCTGCCTCACCATGGGACGGGCCTGCTCGGGGAGCCCGGCGAGGGCGGCGGTGACCTCGGGGTCCTCGGACGAGCCGGCCTTGCGGTTCACGAGGTAGACGGCGCGGTTCTCCTTCGTGAGGTACTGCTTCGCGACGCGCTGGACGTCGGCGGCCGTGACGGCCTGGAGACGCCTGGGCCCGGCGTTCACCTCGCGCCAGTCGCCGAGGCCGTCGGCGAAGACGAGCTGGAAGAGGATGCCGTTGTTCGTCTGCAGCCTGCGGTACGTGGCCGCGTTGGCGTTGTTCTTGACCTTCTGGAGCTCGCGGTCTCCCACGGGCTCGCTCTTGAGGCGCTCGATCTCGGCCAGGATGCCGCGCTCGACGTCTTCGGGGGTCTTGCCCTCGCGGGCCTCGGCCGACGCGCCGAAGGCGCCGGCGTGCTTGCCGGATTGCTGGCCCGCGAAGGCCTGCGTCGCGACGGCGTTCGCCGGGTTCTCGGGATCCACGAGGCCCTTGTAGAGCCGTCCGGTACGGCCGGAGAGGACGTTGGCGAGCACCTGGAGGGCGTAGGAGTCCTTGTGCCCGAAGGGCACGGTGTGGAAGCGGACCTCGACCTCGGGGTTCGTCTCGGCCTCGCCCGTCATGCGGACCTCGCCGTTCCACGTGGGCGGCAGCGTGACGACGTCGGGGACGGGGTTCTTCCCGCGCGGGATGCGCCCGAAGTAGCGCTCGGCGAACACGAGGGCCTCCTTCGGGTCGAAGTCGCCCACGAGCACGCCCGTGAGGTTGTTCGGAGCGTAGAACGTCGCGTAGAACTCGTCGGCCTGCGCCTTCGTGATGAACGGCAGCTCCGACGGGTAGCCGATCACGGGCCACGCGTACGGCGTGGAGTGCCAGAAGATCGAATCGAAGGCTTCCTCGAGACGGCCCGTGGGCGGCGCCTCGACGCGCAGCCGGCGCTCTTCGTATACGACGTCGCGCTCGGAGTAGAACTCGCGGAAGACGCCGTTCAGGAGCCGGTCCGACTCCATCCACATCCACATCTCGAGCTTGTTCTTCGGAACGGTGATGAAGTAGATGGTCGAGTCGTAGTTCGTGGTGGCGTTCATGCCCGAGGCGCCCGCGTTCTTGTAAACGAGGTCGAACTCGTTCTTCACGAGGATGTCGCGCTGGGCCTTCACGAGCTCGTCGAACTTGGCCTCGAGCTCCTTGTAGCGCGCGGTCTTGTTCTCGGGCTTCGTGAGGTCGTCGATCTCACCGCGCTTGAGCGCGCCGCGCATGCCGGCGACCTCGGCCCGCATCAAGTCGCGAACCTTCTCCTGCTCGGCGATGATCTGCTGGTCCTTGGCGTAGTCCTTCGTGCCGATCGTCTTCGAGCCCTTGAACAGCATGTGCTCGAAGAGGTGCGCGAGGCCCGTGATGCCGGGCTTCTCGTTCGCGCTGCCCACGTGGGCGACCCAGCCGCCCGCGATGGTGGGCTCGCCGGCGCGCGGCACGAGCAGGAGCTTCATGCCGTTCGAGAGCGTGTGCTCCTGGACCTTGATCTCGGCGCCTTCCTGAGGCGCTGCTGCTGCAGCGGCGGCAGGCTTGGCCTGAGCATTCGCCGGCTGGGGCGATGAGAGAAGCGCGAGGGCCGCCAGGAGAGGCGGCGCGGCGCTCCATCGGAGGGTCGTTTTGGTCATGGTCACCTCGTTGGTTCGTTGAAGGGCAAGGGAAGAGTCTAAGGACGGATGCCGGCAGGGCTGTGGGACGAACGGTCGTTGGGGAGGGACGGCGAGGGGGTGACGAGCTCGAGCGTTCTCGCGGGTGAGGTCAGGGGGACGCCCGCGGCCTCGGCGTCCTCGAGCGCTCCGAGCAGGAACGACTCCTGGATTTCCCGGAACTCCCACGGGTCGGCCGTCTCGATCCAGGCCGTCACGGTGAGCCGCAGAGCCGACTCCGTGACGCCCGTGAGACGGACGTCGAGGCGTTCCGGCCAGATGCGGGGCAGCGCGCGCAGCCGGAGGTCGAGGGCGTCCCGGAGCGCCCGAACCCGGTCCGAGTGTGTCCCATGCTGCACCGCGAGGACGTGATGCAGGCGGATGCGCTGTCTCGGCGCGAACGTCTCGATGTCGCGGTCGGCGAGCTTGCCGTTCGGAATGGTGACGAGCGTGTGCTCGACCGTGCGGAGGCGCGTCGAGCGGAGGCCGATGGATTCGACCGTGCCTTCGATGTCCCCGAGCCGCACGAAGTCACCGACGTTGAACGGCTGGTCGACGCCGATCGAGAACGAGCCGAAGAGGTTCTCGACGGTCTTCTGCGCGGCCAGCGCGATGGCGATGCCGCCGATGCCGAGCCCCGCGAGAAGGCCCGCCACGTTGAAGCCCAGTACCGAGAACGCCGCGAGGAGGCCGGCCAGGACGAGCGAGAACTTCGCGAAGTTGCCGCCGATGGCCAGCAGGGAGGGCGCGGACGGGCTGCGGCGCGCCCATGCGCTCTGGGAGAGGTCCTGGACGACCACGGTGACGTAGGCCCAGAGCGTCCAGAAGACGAAGACCACGACGCCGGCCTTCATCACCTGCCGCATGAACGCCTCGGCCGGGGCGTAGAGCTCGAGGAAGGGCAGAAGAGAGAAGCCCAGGAAGAGCGCGAGCGCGAGCGTCACAGGTCCGCGCAGCCGCGCGAGCACGGTGGCCTCGAACGGCCGGCTGTTCGGCACCAGGCGGTAGAGCACCTTTCGCAGGATCCAGGCCACGAAGCGGCCCAGGAGCCAGAGCGGCACCAGGCCGAGGAGGACGGCGATCCACTGCCACCTGAGGAGCTCTTTCGGGCCAGGGCGCAGGAGAGAGGCCGGGAGCTGCTCGAGGGCCCAGTGGTTCGGCACGTCGAGGTACCACTCGGGCACCCGCGCGACCGTCGCCGCGGAGAAGACCCAGTGAGGCTCCTCCTCCGCCGCGGCCGGACGATGGACGAGCGTCACGGGCTCGGGCTTGCGTTCCGGCGGCCGGACCCGGCCGATCACCTCGCGGCCCGGGGGCAGTCCGTCGTCCAGCTTGCCCTCGGGCACGCCGGAAAGGCTCTCGAGGTCGAGCCACAAGAACTCGTCGAGCACGGCCTTGAGCTGCTTCGTGAGGAGGATCGCGTCCCGCTCGCGGCCCTTCGGAATCTCGAGGAACCGGGACGCGTCCTCCCAGCGCGCGCGGCGCGCCAGCTGCAGAAACGTCGTCAGCTCGCCGCGCGGCGAGGTCGGCGCGACCTCGGCCTTGACGGCAGTGGACGCGGTGGACGCGGTGGGCGCGGCCGGAGCCGGACTCTGTCCACGCGCCACGCCGGCGGCGTGAAGAGCCCAGAGGAGGAGCACCGCGAGGACGCGCAGGCGAGCCATTCCCGCTCAATACAACACGCGGGGCTCACGGGGTCAAACTGCGGCGAAGTGGCGAAGCGGCGAAGCGGCTGTCGTAGGCTCCGGGCTGCGTGAGAACGTTCGTCGACATCCTCGTCCTGGCCGTGGTCTACGCGATCCTGGGGAGGCTCGGACAGCTCGCGGCCATTCCCCCCGGTTACGTCACGGCCATCTGGCCGCCCTCGGGCATCGCGCTCGCCGCCGTGCTGCTCCGGGGCCCACGCGTATGGCCCGGAATCTTTCTCGGTTCCCTTGCCGTGAACCTCTGGGCCGCGCGGGGCCTCGAGAACCCCGTTCCCGCCGGAACGCTCCTCCTCTCGACCGTGGCCATCGCGATGGGCTCGACGCTGGCCGCGCTGGCCGGCCGCTGGCTCCTCGTGCGGGTGGCCGGAGGGAAAGCAGGAGGAAAGGACGAAAGCCAGCTCGGGACCGGCCTCCTCGTCATCCGCTTCGTGTTCGTGAGCGCGGTCGCGTGCCTCCTCGCGGCCACGGTGGGCTCGCTCGCGATCTCCCTGCTGGGAATCCCGGAGCGGGCCGGCTACCCGGCCACGTGGTGGACGTGGTGGCTCGGAGACCTCGCCGGCATCCTCGTGATCGCGCCGCTCTTCCTCACGTGGAGCGAGGGCTTCTCGCCGGTGCGCGAGCCGAAGAGGGTGCTCGAGGCTCTGCTGTTCGTCGTCGCGCTCATGGCCACGGGCTCCGTGAGCTTCTGGAGCCCGTACCCGGTGGCCTATCTGATCATCCCGGTCCTCGTGTGGGCGGCCTTCCGCTTCGGGCGGCACGGCGCCACCGCCGCGATCTTCGTGCTCTCGGCGATCGCCATCGCCGCCACGGCCTCGGGCGTCGGGCCGTTCTCGGGGCCCGACCTCTCGCTCAACCTCTCGCTGCTCCTCCTCCAGGGGTTCATGGCCTCGATCGTCCTCTCGACCGTCGTCATGGCGGCCCTCATCGAGGAGCGCGACGCGGCGGCCACGGCGCTCCGGCGCACGAACGACACGCTCGAGGAAACCGTGCGGGCCCGCACCGCGGCGCTCCAGGAGTCCGAGACGCGCGCGCTCGAGGCCTCCAGCGCGAAGAGCCAGTTCCTCGCCAACATGAGCCACGAGCTGCGCACGCCGCTCAACGCGATCATCGGGTACTCGGAGATCCTGAACGAGCAGATCCGCGAGCTCGGGCAGGCGCAGCTCCTGCCGGACGTCGAAAAGGTGGAAGGCGCCGCGCACCATCTCCTCGGCCTCATCAACGACATCCTCGACCTCTCGAAGATCGAGGCCGGCAAGCTCGAGCTCGCGCCGGAGACGTTTCCGGTGCGCTCCCTCCTCGACGACGTCGTCGCGACGGTGAGGCCGCTCGTCGTCAAGCACCGCAACACTCTCGTCCTCTCGCTCGAGGAGCCCCTCGGGGAGATCCATCAGGACGGCATGCGTATGCGACAGATTCTCTTCAACCTGCTGTCGAACTCCTGCAAATTCACGGAGGACGGCACGGTGACGCTCGGTGCGGCGCGCGCCGGCGAGGTCCTCGTCCTCACCGTCGCGGACACCGGAATCGGTCTGTCGGAGGCGCAGCTCGCGAAGCTCTTTCAGCCGTTCGTCCAGGCCGAGGCGACCACGGCGCGGCGCTACGGCGGGACGGGTATCGGGCTCGCGCTGAGCCGCCGCCTCGCGCGACAGATGGGGGGCGACATCACTGTCAATAGTGCGCCAGCACGCGGCACGACGATGACGGTGACGCTCCCCGTGAGGCTGGCTCCGGATACAGTAATCGCACGATGAGCGTACCTTCCGACATCGAGATCGCGCGATCCGCGAACCTCCGCAAAATCTCCGACGTCGCCCGGGACATGGGCCTGACCGACGACGACTTCGACCTCTACGGCTCTCCCTACGTCGCCAAGCTCCGGCTCGCGTCCCGCGAGCGCCTCGCGGACCGCCCGATGGCCAAGTACGTCGACGTCACGGCCATCACGCCGACGCCGCTGGGCGAGGGCAAGACGACCACGCTCGTGGGTCTCGGGCAGGCCTTCCAGCATCTCGGGAAGCGCGCGGTCATCGCGCTCCGCCAGCCCTCGATGGGGCCGACGTTCGGGATCAAGGGCGGCGCTGCGGGCGGCGGCTACGCGCAGGTCGTGCCCATGGAGACGTTGAACCTCCACCTCACGGGCGACATCCACGCCGTCGCGGCCGCGAACAACCTCCTCGCGGCGATGGTGGACAACAAGCTCCTCCGCGGGAACCCGCTCGGAATCGATCCGCATGCGATTCTGTGGCGGCGCGTCGTGGACATGAACGACCGCGCGCTCCGGCAGATCGTGATCGGGCTGGGCGGCAAGGACGAGGGCGGCACGCCGCGCGAGACGGGCTTCGACATCGCCGTCGCGAGCGAGGTGATGGCGATCCTCGCGCTCACGACCGGTGAGCGGGACCTCCGCGAGCGGCTCTCGCGCATCGTGGTGGCGTTCACGTTCGACGGGAAGCCGGTGACCGCCGAGGACATCGGCGGCGCGGGCGCGATGGCCGTGCTCCTCAAGGAGGCGCTGCGGCCCACGCTCCTCCAGACGCTCGAGGGCACGCCCGCGATCGTGCACGCGGGGCCCTTCGCGAACATCGCGACCGGGAACAGCAGCATCCTCGCGGACCAGATCGGCATCCGCTGCGGCGACTACCTGCTCACGGAATCGGGCTTCGGTGCCGACATCGGGGCCGAGAAGTTCTTCAACATCAAGTGCCGCGCGAGCGGTCTCGCCCCCGATGCCGCCGTGCTCGTCGTCACCGTGCGCGCGCTCAAGGCGCACAGCGGCCGCTACCGCATCGTGGCCGGGAAGCCGCTGCCCAAGGAGCTCCTCGAGAGCAACGTGGGAGACGTGGAAGCCGGCGCGGTGAACATGGTGAAGCACATCCAGAACGTCGTGCGCCACGGCGTCACGCCTGTGGTCGCGGTGAACGCTTTCGAGACCGACCATCCCGAGGAGCTCGAGGCCATCGAGCGCATGGCGCGGGAGGCCGGTGCTCTCGGCGCGGCCACCTCACGCCACTTCACCGACGGCGGAAAGGGTGCGATCGCCCTGGCGGAGCTCGTCGTGGCCGCCTGCGCGACCCCCAGTAAATTCGAGTTCCTCTACCCGCTCGATCAGCCGCTCACGGCCAAGATCGAGACGATCGCGACGTCGATGTACGGAGCCTCGGGCGTGATGTACGAACCCCTGGCGAAGAAGCAGCTCGCGGACCTGGAATCCCGGGGCTTCGGGGGCCTGCCCATCTGCATGGCCAAGACGCACCTCTCGTTGAGCCACGACGCCAGCAAGAAGGGCGCGCCCACCGGCTACACGCTGCCGATCCGCGAGGTCCGCCTCGCGGCGGGGGCCGGCTTCGTGACGCCGGTCTGCGGAACCATGCGCCTGATGCCGGGCCTCGCCGAGCACCCCGCGGCGGAGAAGATCGACATCGACGAGCACGGCAACGTCGTCGGTCTGTTCTGAAGTAACCGGGAAACCCAGTTATGGGTTTCCCTCACCCTTCCGCTCCGCTCGCTGCGCTCGCCTTCTTCCGTTGCCGGGAAACCCAGTTATGGGTTTCCCTGGCCCTTCC
>CAZXSG010000047.1:0-11317 GCA_964643185.1 uncultured Holophagales bacterium | reverse complement strand
AATCCAGGTTCTCCCCTCGTATCGGACGGGCGGCGCGTCCGAGGGCATCACGGTGACGACGGCCATTGCCGCGCCGCGAAGAGTCCTCTTCTCGACGGTGAGTGTCGGCGGCGGCAGGATCCTGCCGTCGGTTTTCATGTCGGTGAGCTGTTGCAGCAGCCTGTCGGTGATGTCCAGGTTCTCCGGCGCGCCATCGTCCCTGGCACCGACGAGAACGACGCCCGGCCGGTCATGGCCCGGCAGATCGTTCGCGAAAGCACAAACGGCCTGGCGCGCCTTCTCCGGAGCGCTTCCGGCGAAGGTGGCTTTGCGCTCCACGAGGTCCGACTCGATGTCGAGCAGCATCCCCTCGAGCTCGTCGTCCGTGTAGGCCACCACCCCGGCAGTATCTCAGGGCCTCGGCGCAGTACCGACCTCGCGCTCCGCGTGCGCGAGCCGTTCGGGGGTGCCGAGGTCGAACCAGAAGCCGTCCTGCGGCGTCTCGAATGGTACGAGGACGAACGCGCCGTCGCGTGCTGTGGCCGACGGACGGAGCACGTCGCGCGCGAGCTCGGAAACGCCCTGGGGAATCCTCTGGAGGAGCCCTTCGGTGGCCGCCTGGAGGCCCGTGAAAAGCCACGGACCGTCAGCAGCCGCGGGGCGCTCCCCGCCCACGGCGACGAGTCGTCCGTTCTCGCTCCAGAGCGGCGTCTCCTTCGAGGGATCGCGGTTCGGAAGCACGGCGAGGGCGGACACGGCACCCGTGTCCTGCCTGGCCCGCAGCAGGGGCTCGAGAGGCAGCGTGGTGTAGACGTCGCCGTTTGCCACGAAGAACTCGGGGGCGAGGAGACCCCGCTCACCCGCGCGGCGGATGCCGCCCGCGGTGCCGAGGATCGGATCTTCCGGGGAATACGAGAGATCGGCATGCCGATATCGGGTTCCGAGCTCCGACATCAGCACGCCAGAGAGATGGTGAGCGTTCAGCGTGAAGCGCGTGACGCCGGCGGCGAGGAGATGGTCGAGGAGATGGTGGACGATGGGCCTCCCCAGGAACGGCAGGAGAGGCTTCGGGGTGGTGAGCGTCGCGGGACGGAAGCGCGTGCCGAGGCCCGCCGCGAGGACGAGCGCGGTGCTCAGGCCTTGGATCCCACGGGCCGCGGGGGCCCGAGCGGCGGACGCGGGAACGTCATGTCGTGCGAGAGCCAGGGGTCCTTCTCGCGCGCCTCGGCCCACAGCTTGGCGTAGGAGCTGGGCAGGAACTCGGTGGGCGGGATGCCCAGCTCCATGGCGAGCGTGCGCACGCCTTCGAGGTCCCCCTCGATCTCGGCGAAGAGCCCCATCGGGGTCTCGTCCACGACGACGACCGGCCGTCCCGGATCCGCGAAGCTCCACGTGATGCGCAGCTTCTCGTAGCGGAAGTGGGGCAGGTAGCCGAGCTGCTCGAGGATGGCCGTGACCGTCTCGGCCGATTCCACCTCGCTCTCCAGCTCGACGCGCGTCTTCACGCCGTCCTCGGACATGTTCGCCTTGCCCTTGAACGTCAGGATGCCGCGCCCGTTCGTCGTGCGGACTCTGAGCGCTTCGCCCCGCGAGCGGAGCGTGCCCGCGGGATCGTCGAAGAGATCGTTGATCTCGTCCTCGAGGTGCCCCGGCCTCGCGCCCAGCTCGCGCAGGCGCTCCTCGAAGGGCCCGCGGTCCGCGAGCCGGAACTTCACTTCGGTCTCTTCGGGGGCCCCGGTCATGAGCGTGGAGAATAGCCGCGAACGGGCATGCCGCGTTACCGCCTCTGGGGTCTTCGTACCCCCGCCCCCGGGCTCCCCACCGTCGACCTCGTCGCGGGGGTGCTGGGCGTGCGGGCCGAGACCCTTTCGGACTTCTCGCTCGCCCGCCGGTCCCTGGACGCTCGCAAGAAGCCGCACCTCTTCTACGAGTCGGCGGTGGAATTCGAAACGGAGCAGCCGTTCGAGGGCGTCAACGAGCTGACCCCGCCGCTCCGGCTGGAGGTCGTTCCGAGACCGAGAGGCCACGAGCTGCTGCTCCCGCCCGCGGGGCGTGACGCGCGCGTCGCGGTGGTGGGCACGGGGCCGGCCGGGCTCTTCGCCGCCCTCTCGCTCGTGGACGCCGGGCTCCGGCCGATCCTCCTCGAGCGCGGGGACCCGGCCGAGGAGCGCTACCGCAAGGTGATGAAGTTCTGGAAGAGCGGCACCTTCGATCCCGAGTCGAACGTGCAGTTCGGCGAGGGCGGCGCGGGCACGTTCAGCGACGGCAAGCTCACGTGCGGCAAGCGGCACGACAAGATCGCCGTGATCCTCGAGGTGCTCCACCGCTTCGGCGCGCCCGACACGATTCTCTGGGACGCCAAGCCCCACATCGGCACGGACCGGCTCGTGGTGGTGCTCCGCAACATGCGCAAGCATCTGCTCGAGAAGGGCGCGGAGATCCGCTACCGGGCCAAGGTCGTGGACGTGCTGCGCGAGGGGGGCGACACGGGGAAGCTCCGATCGCTCGTTCTCGAAGGCGGCGAGGAGATCCCCGTGGAGTTCGCGATCTTCGCGCTCGGGCACTCCGCGCGCGACACGGTGGGCGCGCTCCTTTCGCGAGGCGTCGCCATGACGGAGAAGCCGTTCGCGATGGGCGTCCGCATCGAGCACCCGCAGGACGCGATCGACCGCATCCAGCTCGGCGGGCTCTCGGAAAGCTGCGGCGTGAACCCGGCGGACTACAAGCAGGCCTTCATGGCGTCCAACATGCGCGGCGTCTACACGTTCTGCATGTGCCCGGGCGGGGAGGTCATCGCGTGCTCGTCGGAGGCCGGCGGCGTCGTGACGAACGGCATGTCGCGCTACAAGCGCTCGTCGGGCTTCGCGAACGCCGGACTCGTGGTGCAGACGAAGCCCGAGGACTTTGGAGAGGAGACCTCCCTCCTTCGCGGGCAGGTCTACCAGCGGACGGTCGAGGAGGCCGCATTCGTGCTGGGCGGCGAGACGTACGCGGCGCCCGCGATCCGCGTGACCGACTTCCTCGCGCAGAGGGATCCACGTCCGCTTCCGCGGAAGACGACGTACGGGCCCGAGGCCGTGCCACGACGATTCGACACGCTCTTCACCGAGCCCTACCTCGTCGCGCTGCGCGAGGCGCTGGCCGCGTTCGACCGGAAGATGCGCGGGTTCGTCTCCGAGGAGGCCGTCCTCATCGCGCCCGAGACGCGGACGTCGTCCCCGGTGCGCATCGAGCGGGACGCGTTCTGCGAGTCGACATCGATGCCGGGTCTCTATCCCGCCGGCGAGGGCGCGGGCTTCGCGGGCGGCATCGTGTCGGCCGCGCTCGACGGTCTGCGGGTCGCGAAGTACCTGCGCGCCCGCATCGCGGGGGAGACCCTCGAAGGCGAGAAGGTCCCCACCTTCAAGGGTCCCGAGTACTGAGTTTTTCAGCCCTCAGGTGCCGAGGATCCGCGCCGTGTCCGCGATGAACTCCTCGATCTGGGCCCGCGTGGGCTGCGCGATGAAGGTCTCGGGCAGGCCGGCTTCCTCCCAGGTCTTCAGGTTCCGCGAGGTCAGGGCTTCGCGCGCGCGTCCGAGAAAATGCCGCGCTCGCTCCGGGTCTTTCTTCGCATAGGCCCGAGCGAGCCCGGCCAGAGCGTGAGCGCCCGCGAACGTGTCCGGCGGCAGGAGTCGAATCACCTGCTCGAGATACGCGGCGACCAGCGCGTCCGGATCCGATTCCTGGCCGGTCCGATAGAGGCCCTGGTCCCTTGCCTGGTGGGCGGCGCGAATCAGGATCAGTGCGTGGAGCGGAGGCTGGGGCTCGGCCATCAAAGCCCACGTGTAAGCCGACAGAGACGTCCCTGGCGCGGAGGTCATCTCCTTAGCCTCCGCGATCCGTTCCCGATAGAGCGCGAGGCCCCCGGGCGGGAACGAGGTCCACGTCGATTGCCTGAGCCTGTGCAGGCTGTCGAGCGCCGTGCTTGGCGCCGGTACGAGGAGCGCCGCCTCCCCGGCGGTCATCGCGAGCGTGATCTCCTCGGCGGGTGTGAGGCTGCCCTGGGTTTCACCCAGAAGGTCCGAGAGCTGGGCCTTGCGAATGGTCAAGGCAATGGAGAGGAGCGCGTGGTCCTGCTCCCTCCCTTCCAGGGTTCGAGCCCTCGCGAGCGCTCCGGGAGCCCACCGTACACAGTCGGCCGCGGTCTCGAATTTCTCGAGCGTCACGGCCATCCTCTCGCCCGTGTGGCGCTTCACCAGGGTCTGCGCCGGAGCCGTCCACGAGCTCAGCAGCACGAGGAGTCCTAGGGTTGCGGGCCCCTTCATGGGATTCGAGCCCTCGAGCTGCTCGGGTACCAGGCTTGGCGAAAGAGGCTGGGCGTGGCCGCCGGGCAGCCGAGATCCTCGCGAAACACGACGGGCCTCTTCTCGAGAGCCTCTTTGAAGAACGCGTCCTGGAGCGCGTCCGTCCAGCGCGCCTCGAGATCCCGCGACGGCGCCCAGCTCGTGAGCAGCCACCTCTGGAACAGAACCTCCCGGGCCTTCAGGAACCCTCCCAGCCGCAGCCGCTCGAGATAGGCGTCGTCGATGCCGCCGAGCGGAAGGGGCTGTTGCCTGGCCTGCTCGGGGGTCGTATTGAGCCGGTACCGCACCCATTCGCTGTAGGTCATCTCCGGATCCATGCGGTTCTCCCAGATCTCGAAGTCCCTGTCGGGCCGCGCCCGGCTCGCGAGGAGCGCCTCCACGCGGTTCTCGTTGCGATCGTTGATCCTCTGGATCTGCGCCCGGAAGGCCTCCTTGGAAGGAAACTCCTCAGAGGCCAACTTGTAGAGCTCGTCGAACCCCCGGGGCACCCGGGCGTCGTCCAGGCTCCGCTCGCGCAGAACCTCCCGCGCGACACGCATGAGCCGCGCGCAGTCGCGCATGGCCTTGAACTGGGGCGGCGGGTCCGGCCAGTTGGGATGGCGTTTTTCCTCGGGAAGGACGTCTTCCTGGGAAAAACGCTCCGGGCCCACGGTCAATGCGGGGTCGAGTCCTACGGCGAGGAGGATGGCGGCGAGAAGCATATCCTACGGGATGCTATCAAAAACGATCGCCATCCTGGCCCGTGGCCGATTTATGCATACGTTGAGGTGATAATGATCACTCCGAATCGACGCCGATGATTCCCTTGACCGGGCCCCGCTCCCGCAGGAGGCGCCGGGCCGTTTCCGCTTCCTCCGCCGCGACGTGGACCGCGATGGCCTTGCGAGGCCGGGTGGCGAAGATGCCGAAGAGGCCCGTGGGCCAGTACTCCTCGAGCGAGGAGTAGCCCTGGATCTCCTGATCGTGCAGCACGTCGTCGATGCGTTCGGCCTCGCGCATCGTGGTCGCGAAGTAGATGGGCTCCGTCGCGACACCGGCGGCCTTGGCCTCCTCGAGATCGATCACGCGGGGATTGTGTTCCACCCGGCCGCGATAATGACCGCGTGACAGCGATCCTCGTCGGCACTGCCGGCCACATCGACCACGGCAAGAGCCGCCTCGTCCTCGCCCTCACGGGCACGGATCCCGACCGGCTGCCGGAAGAGAAGGCCCGCGGCATCACGATCGACCTCGGCTTCGCGCACGGCTCCTGGATGGATCGTGTGTTTTCGTTCGTCGACGTGCCCGGCCACGAGAAGTTCATCCGCACGATGGTCGCGGGCGCCTACGCCGTGGACGTCGCCCTGCTGTGCGTCGCGTCCGACGACTCCGTGATGCCGCAGACGAGGGAGCACCTCGCGATTCTCCAGATCCTCGGCGTCCCCACCGGCGTCGTCGCGCGCACCAAGAGCGATCTCGTGGACGAGGCTGCAGGCGCGCTCGTGGACGCCGAGATCCGCGCGCTGCTCCGCGGCACGTTCCTCGAGAACGCGCCCATCGTGCCGGTGTCTGCGGAAACCGGCGCGGGACTCGATGCGCTGCGCGAGGCGCTCTTCGCCGCGGGCTCGACCTCCGTTCCGCGCGACCCCCTCGCGCGGGACGCGCGACTCTTCATCGATCGCGCGTTCACCCAGAAGGGCTTCGGCGCGGTCGTGACGGGCACGCTCGACGGCGGACGCGTGCGCGCCGGCGACACACTCACGCACTACCCGCCAGGGCGTCCGCTGCGCGTCCGGCGCGTCGAGACGCACGGCGCCGAGGTGGACGAGGCCGTGGCCGGAACGCGCACGAGCCTGGCCCTTTCGGGCATCACGCGGGCCGAGCTCTCGCGAGGGCACGTCCTCGTGGGAACGGGCGGACCCGCACCGACTTCGATCCTCACGGTCTTCCTGACGCTCCTCCCGTCGGCAGCGGCGCTCGAGACTGGCGCGCGCCTGCGCATCCACCTCGGGAGCAGCGAGCTCTTCGGCAAGCTCTCTCTGCCTGGGCTCGAAGAGCTGGCCCCCGGGGCCACGGCGCTCGCTCAGGTTTTCCTCGAGAGCGGCGTTCCCGCGCGGCGTGGGGACCGCTTCGTGGTGCGCCGCCCGTCGCCTTCGGAAACGGTGGGCGGCGGACGCGTGGTGGACACGGCCCGCCCCCGGATCAAGGCCAAAGGGGAGGTCGACGCGAAGCTCGTCGCCGCGCTGGCGAGTTCCTCGGACGACGTCTTCGCCCATTTCCTCCTCGAGGAGGCGGGGCCGCGCGGCCTCACGGCCCCGTACCTCGCCGCGCGGCTCGGAGTCACCGAGGCCTCCGCCGAGGCCCTCCTCGCGCGGCTTCGCGAGGGCGGAGCGGTCGCGGTTTCACACGGCGTGCTCGCGTCCCGTGAGGCGAAGACCGCGATCGAAGAGCGGCTCGCGACGTTCTTCGCGGCGCGCAAGGCACAGGGCGCGCCGTCGGCCTTCGCACCGCGCGCCGAGGCGCTCGCGGCGCTGGGGAAGGGGTTCCCGCACCACGTCGCGGAGAGCTGGCTCCTTCACCTCACGGCCGCGAGAGTCCTCACCGCGAAGGACGACCAGGTCGGCCCGCACGGCACGGCCGAGGCGCCGCCCAACGAGGCGAGCAGCTTCGCGTCGCGCATCGCGGAGGCCTACCGGCTCGCCGGCTTCGAGGAGCCCCGCGCGTTCGAGCTCGCCAAGGCGCTCGCCGCCAAGACCCAGGTCGTGGAGGGGCTCGTGGGCCACCTGCTCAAGTCGGGCGTGCTCGTGCGGCTCTCACCGGATCTCGTGGTGCACAAAGAGACCGTGGACGCCGCGGCCGCGAAGCTCGCGTCGGCGAAGGGCCGGCCGCTTCGCGTGGGGGATTTCCGGGATCTCCTGGGTCTCACGCGAAAGACGCTCATCCCGCTCCTCGAGCACTTCGACGCGCGAAAGCTCACGCGCCGGAACGGGGATTTCCGCGAGGTCGTCTAGAGGTTTTTCGGGGTGCCGCGGAGGTTCTTCTTGATCGACCGCAGGCTCTTCTGCTTCGCGTTGTCGAGCGTGTAGCTCAGCGTCGCGCTGAACGTCGCCCAGCTCTCCACGGGCCGGCCCTTGAGCGTCGCGGGTGTGACCTTCCAACGCGCCGTGGCGCCGCGGACCCAGGTCACGAGAAACGGATCCAGCTCTCCGGTGGGTACGAAGCGCGTCACCTGCCCGAGCTCGGAGATGCGCACGAGCGCCGTGACGCGGGTGCTCTGCTTGGAGGCGTCGAAGTCCCACTTCACCTTGTCGGGCGAAGGCAGTACCGAGACCTCCTCGATGGAGATGAAGCCCGGCTCGGGCGGCTCGAGGCTCTTCGGGTAGCGGGCGATCCACTCTTCGCCCACCCGCTCGGGCACGAGCTGCGGCAGGGGTTCGTCGCGTCCCACCGGCGCGAGCGCCGCGCTCGTGATGGCGCCCTTCTCGACCTGGATCTCGAGCTCGAACGCGATGGACACCCACGTGCCCATGGGCTGGATGTTCTTGCGCGCGCCGATGAACTTCCATTTCGGGAAGAGCGCGGGAATGGAATTCGCGAGGCCCCTCACGGGCGGCTCCACGGCCTGGGCGTCCAGCACCTTGCCCTCGCCGTCGATCTTCACGGCCACGACGAGAGAGGCGGGGCCTTCGTAGTCGGTGGGCGCCGCGACCTCCACGATCTTCGCCGGCGTTTCGATCTCGCGGTAGAGCGGATGGACGTAGGGGATCTCCACGGGGAAGAGCTTCACCGTATCGGGAATGCGCTCGAGAGAGGCGCGCGGCTTGGAGGCGTCCCCGGGCGGAACGACCGTCTCCGGCAGGGGGGCCGGTGGTGGTGTCGCATCCTGAGCGCGTGCGAGAGAGGAAAGGAGCAACACGAGGCCACCGGCCTTCGTGAACGACCTCACGACCTCACCCTGCTCTGCGCCTCATCGCGGGCGGATTCTAAAGGAACGGGCTCACCCGCCCTTCGCCTCGCCCCAGGTTCGTCCGGAGCCGACGTCGACGGTGAGCGGAACCGAGAGCGTCGCCGCGCCCTCCATGGTGCGCTTCGCGAGCTTGCCGATGCGTTCGGCGTCGCCCTCGTCGCACTCGAGGATCAGCTCGTCGTGCACCTGCAGAAGGAGCCGTGCGCTCGTGCCCTCGGCGAGGAGTGCCGCATCCAGATCGATCATGGCCTTCTTGATGAGGTCGGCCGCGGTGCCCTGGAACGGCGCGTTCATCGCCATGCGCTCGGCGTTCGAGCGGATGGCGAAGTTCCGCTCGTGGAGCCCCGGTATCGGGCGGCGCCGCCCGAACAGCGTCTCGGTGCCGCCGGTTTCGCGGGCCTTCTCGAGGATGCCGTCGAGACACGCGCGAATGCTCGGGAACTGCGCGAAGTAGGCGGCGATGAAGCTCTTGGCCTCCTTCTGCGGCACGCCGAGCTGACCGGCGAGCGCGAAGGGGCCCATGCCGTAAAGGATTCCGAAGTTGATGGTCTTGGCGCCCCGCCGCATGTCGGGCGAGACGAGGTCGGGGTGGACGCCGAAGATCTTCGCGGCCGTCGCGCGGTGGATGTCCTCGCCGTTCCGAAAAACGTCGACGAGCGCCTGGTCGCCCGAGAGGTGCGCGAGGAGGCGCAGCTCGATCTGCGAGTAGTCGGCCGCGACGAGGACGCGCCCGGGCGGCGCGACGAACGCCTTGCGAATGGCGCGGCCCGCTTCGGTGCGAATCGGAATGTTCTGGAGGTTCGGATCGTTCGAGGAGAGCCGGCCCGTGGCCGCGACGGCCTGGTCGTAGCGCGTGTGGATGCGGCCGTCCTTCGCGATGTGCACGGGCAGCGCGTCGACGTAGGTGCCCTTGAGCTTCGACAGCTCGCGCCACGAGAGGACGAGCTTCGGGAGCGGCCCCGTGCCCTGCGCGGCCAGCTCCTCGAGAACGTCCGAGTCGGTCGCGTACGACTTCGTCTTGGCCGTCTTGCGGAGCACGGGATACCCGAGCTTCTCGAAGAGGATGCGGCCGAGCTGTGACGGCGAGCCCACGTTGAAGGGCTCGCCCGCGGCCGCGTGGATCTCCCCTTCGAGGGATGCGAGCGTCTTCCCGAAATCGTGCGACATCGTGGCGAGGACGCCGCGATCGACCATCACGCCGGCCGTCTCCATGCGCGCGAGGACGGGCACGAGCGGGGCCTCGATCTCGTCGAGCACCTTCTGGAGCGCGGGCGAGCCCGCGACCTTCGCGGCGAGCGCGGCGTGGAGCTCGAGCGGCACGGCGGCGCGAGGCGCGAGGTAGCGCAGGGCCGCGTCGCTCTCGAACGCCGCGGCGGATTCCGCGCCCGAGCTGCCGAACGCGTCCTTGAGCGCGGGGATCGTGTCGGGCGGGCGGTTCAGCACCGAGCGCGCATCGCCCACGAGGTCGTGCGCGTGGAGACCGGGGGAGACCATGTAGGCCGCGAGCATGACGTCGTAGAAGCGCGCGGGCGGCGCGAGGCCGAGGACGTTCGCTGCGAGGAACAGGCGCTTGGCGTCGTGCGCGATGAGAGGAATCCCGGAGGCGAAGAGATCGGCGAGTACGGCGCGCCCCGCGGGCGTGTCGAGCGCGAACGCGACGGTCTCGCCCGGCAGCCCGACGACGGCGACGAGCGGCTCGGCGGGGAACGGCTTGCCCGGCGCGCACTCGATGTGGAGCGCCACGCGGTCCGCGGCCTTCGCGAGGGCGAGAACCTCTCCGGGTGACGCCATGAAACGCGCCGCGGGAATCTCGGGAGACGAGCCCGACGGCGGCGTCTCGACGACACCGGCGTCGGCGAAGTGCTCGCGCAGGAGATCGCCCTTGAGCTTCGCGAAGCCCAGCTCGTCGTAGAACGCGGCGAGCTGCTTCACGTCGGCCGGCTCGAGCTTCCGCACGCCGAAGCGCTCGGCGATGAGGTTCTCGCTCGCGACGTCGCCCACGGGCGCGTCTTCCGCGAGGGACGCGAGCTTTCGCGAGAGGAACGCCGATTCCTTGCCGGCCTCGAGGAGCTCCTTGCGCTTCCCCTTGAGCTGATCGAGGTTCGCGTAGATGTCCTCGAGGCTGCCGTACGCGAGCACGAGCTCGCGGGCGGACTTCTCGCCGATGCCCTTGACGCCGGGGATGTTGTCGGAGGAGTCGCCCATGAGCGCGAGGACGTCGAGCACGCGGTTCGGCGGCACCCCGAACTCTTCCGCCACGCCCTTCGCGTCGAGGAGCATCTCCTTCACCGGGTGCCACACGGCGACGCGGCCGTCCTCGACGAGCTGGAACAGATCTTTGTCGGAGGAGGCCACCTCCACCTTGAAGCCCGCGTCGGGAGCCTTCCTCGCGAGCGCGGCGATGAGGTCGTCGGCCTCGAAGCCGGGGACCTCGAGCGCCGTGAGCCCCAGCAGCGCGCAGAGCTTCTTGGCGTCCTCGATCTGGGGGACGAGGTCCTCGGGCATGGCCTGCCGCTGCGCCTTGTAGCCCGCGTCCAGCTCGTGCCGGAACGTGCGCTCGTGGCGGTCGAAACAGACGGCCACGGCGTCGGGCTTCCGGGTCGCGAGGAGCTTCTTCACCATGTTGGTGAAGCCGTACACGGCGTTCGTGGGCCGGCCTCCGGGTCCGCTCAGGGTGCGGATCGCGTGGAACGCGCGGTACAGGTAGCCCGAGGCATCGATGAGGGCGAGCGTTTTCTGAGCGGCGTCCGTCACGGGCGGAGTCTAGTGGTGCGAGCGATCCGGAAGGATCGCCCGCTCGATAGACTTCCCGGGTGGTCCTCTCCGACACGACGCCCGAGGCGACTCGCGTTCAGATCGAAGCGTACAGGCGGATGGGCAGCGAGGGACGCGTCCGTCTCGCCCTCAGCATGTGCGACGAAATGCGGGAGCTTCTCGCGGCTGGAGTGAGGGCTCGGAATCCCGAGCTGGACGAGCCGGCCGTCTCGCGGGCCGTCGCGCGGCTCCTCCTCGGTGACGAGCTGTACGAGCGCGCCTCGCGGGGGTCGCC
>CAZXSG010000046.1:0-11356 GCA_964643185.1 uncultured Holophagales bacterium | reverse complement strand
GTGGGCGGCGTCGGCATCGCGCAGACGGTGCGCGCCTGGCTCGCGGGACGCCTCGACTCGCTCGCCGTGCTCTCGTGCATCGGCTTTCGTCCTCGGGAGGTGCTCGCGCTCTTCCTGAGCGAGACGCTCCTGCTCGCGCTCGCTGGCAGCCTCGCCGGTGCGGCGCTCGGCACGGCCGTCCTCGCCGTGCTGCCCCGATTCCTCGGCGATCTCGTGCCCGCGGGTTGGGTGGCTGTCTGGCAACCGGCGGGCGTGCTGCGCGGCGTGTTCCTGGGCCTCGCCCTGGCCGTCGTCTTCTCGCTGCCGACGCTCCTCGCGGCAGGACGCGTGCCCCCGGCCCGCGTCCTGCGCCGCGACGCCGAGCCTCTCCCTCTCTCGCGCCTCTCGATCGCGTCGGTGCTCGTTCTCCTCTTCGCCGGCGTGTACGGTACGGCCCTCCTCCAGGCGCGCTCGGCCCTGCTCGCTCTCCAGTTCACGCTGGCCCTCCTCGTGGTGGCGCTTCTCCTCGCGGGCGTCGCCGCTCTTCTCTTGAAGGGGCTCGCGCGCATTCCGCGCGAGCGGCTCTCGTACCGGCTCCGGCATCCTCTCGCGGCTCTCGCGCACCCGGGCTCCGGCACGCTGGGCTCGATCGTCGCGCTCGGCATCGGGGTCCTCGTGGTGCTCACGCTCGCGCTCGTGGAGCGCTCGCTGTCGACCCAGCTCCGCTCGGACCTTCCCAAAGACGCGCCGACACTCTTCCTCATCGACGTCCAGCCCGACCAGTGGGCGGGCGCCGAGAAAGAGCTCCGCGAGGCCGGCGCGACGCGCATCGATTCGGTCCCCGTCGTCATGGCTCGGCTCAAGGCGCTCGACGGCCAGCCGGTCGAGAAGCTCGCCGAAGGCGCGAAGGAAGGCGAGCAGTGGACCCTCACGCGCGAGCAGCGGCTCACCTACGTGGCGAAGCTCGCAGACGACAACGAGATCGTGGCGGGCCAGGGCCTCGGTGCGCACGGTCCCGCCGCGAGCACGATCTTCGTGCGGGCCGAGGTCGCCGAGCTGAGCCTGGAAAGAGACTTCGCGAAGGACCTCGGCGCGACCGTCGGCTCGGTCCTCACGTTCGACGTGCAGGGCGTGCCGCTCGACCTCACCGTCACCAGCATCCGCGCCGTGAACTGGAAGACGTTCGGCATCAACTTCTTCTTCGTCGTCGAGCCCGGCGTTCTCGAAGAGGCGCCGCAGACACGCCTCGCCGCGGCGCGTGTCCCTACCGATCGCGAGGATGCTCTTCGCTCCGCGCTCGCGCGTTCCTATCCCAACATCACGCTCGTCCCCGTGCGCGAGGTGCTCGAGAAGATCGCCGCGCTCCTCTCGCGGCTCGGGGGCGCGGTGAAGTTCCTGGGCGGGTTCACCGTGCTGGCCGGCGTCGTGATCCTCGCGGGCGCCGTCGGGGCGACGTCCTCGCGGAGGGGACGTGAGGTCGCGCTCCTGAAGACGATCGGTCTCTCGCGGGCCTCGGTCTCGGGAATCTTCGCGGCCGAGTACGCGCTCATCGGGCTCGTTGCCGCGGGAATCGCCACGGTCTCGGCCGTCGCTCTCTCGCACGCGATCGCCGTCCGGGTCTTCGAGCTGCCTCCGGCAGAGGCCGTGAGCCCCGTGCCCGTCGCCGTCGCGTCGACGGTCCTCGTCGCCGTGGGGGCGGGGCTCCTGGCGAGCTCCGGGGCGCTCCGGCGCCGGCCGATCGAGGCGCTCCGCTCGGACGGTTAAACAAATACTTGACACGTCAACAATTCGCACCTATATTTCTTTTGGCTCTGAAGAAGACCATCAGGAGACAGACATGAAAAAGAACCTCACCCTCGCGCTCGCCATGGCGCTTTCCCTCAGCGCCCCCGCCGCGTTCGCCCAGGCCGCCGCGAAGGCAGCCGCTCCGGCAGCCGCAAAGGAGACGATCGCCATCGACGCGGCCGCTTCCAAGGTCACCTGGACGGGCCGCAAGATCACGAACAAGCACGAGGGCGGCTTCAAGACGTTCAACGGCTCGATCGACCTCGTGGAAGGCAACTCGGAGGCCTCCTCGGTGACCGTCGAGATCGACGCCACGTCGCTCTTCACGGATGGCGATCGCCTCGCCGGACACCTCAAGAGCCCCGACTTCTTCGACGTAGCCAACTTCCCCAAGGTCACGTTCGCCTCGGCCAAGATCCGCCCCGCCACGGCCGATCCCAGCAAGGCAACGCATATCGTGACGGGAACGCTCGAGATCCGTGGGCAGAAGCGGAACGTCTCGTTCCCCGCGACGATCACCGTCGACAAGACCTCGGTCTCGGCGAAGGCGAGCTTCAAGATCAACCGGAAGGACTTCGGCATGGCCTACGCCGGCAAGGCCGATGACCTCATCGCCGACGACGTGGACGTCGCGTTCGACGTCGTCGCTCCCCGCAAGAAGGCCTGAAACAGCCGAGTCCCCCTAACCCCGCAGTGCCCTGCGGCCCCGGAAACGGGGCCGTTCGTCTCTCTGCTAGCGTGGAGAGGCATGCTGAGAGCGCGTTTCGGGGCTCGGGCGGCCTCGGTCGCCCTTTTCCTGATCCTGGCGGGATTCGTTCAGCCCTCCGGGCCCGCGCGGGCCAGCCCTCCCGGCGCGCAGGACCTCGCCGCGATCCTCGACGAGGCCTCGTTCGAGCGCATCGGAGGCTGCTGGATCCCCGCGGAGCGAAAGCTCCTCGAGGTTCTCTCTCGAACGCGCGCCGGTGTGGTGGACGACAACCGCTCGCGGGCGCTCGTCGAGCTCGCGACGCTATGGATGGACCGTGGCGACCTCGCCATGGGGGATGCGCTTTCGCGCGAGGCCATTGAAGCCGCACAGAGCGAAACCGCCAGGGTCGAGGCCCTGATGTGCCTCATGTCCACCATGGCACGGGCCCGCCGTCAGGACCGCGAGGTCACGGAGGTGCTCGACGAGATGGTCCGCTTCAGCGAGCGGAGGCCGGACGATCTCCGGCTCCGCGCCAGGACGCTGAGGTGGCAGGCGAGCGTCGCGGTCCTGCGCAAGAAAGATCAGGACGCGCTTTCGCTCATTCGGATCGCGGATGCGCTCCTCGTTCGAACGGATCCCTTCTCGATCGAGCGAGGCGCTCTGCTCGCCTCCCTCGTGACTGTTCTGAAGAACCTGGCGGATCCCCTCGCCATCGGGATCGGCGAACGCTGCCGTTCGATGCTCGAGAGCCTCGCGCCCGAAGGCCTGCAGCTCACCCAGTGTCTGAACAACCTCGCGATCGCGAGGGCCGAGACCGGAGACCTCGAGGGCGCTCTGACGGACTTCCAGCGCGCGCTCGACACGCGGGAGAGGCTCGACCCAGGAGGGCGTCAATCGGCGCTCGCGCTGCAGAACATCTCTTCGCTTTTCCGCTTGATGGGGAACCTCGGGGACGCCGAGGCCGCAGCGCGCAGAGCTCTCGCGGCCTCGCCCGGAGATCAGGACCGGATCTTCTCCCTCCACCGGCTGGCGCTCGTTCTGTACGAGATGGGCCAACCTTTTCTGCAAACCGAGGTTCTCTGCCAGAGGGACGACCTCATCGACCGGGTCTCGCTCTCCGGATCGGCCTCGAATGCCCGCAGCGTGCTCCGCTCCTGGGATGGTGCCCTCACGGCCGAGCTGGGAACGCACCTCTTCAAGCTCGGCCTTCCGGACGCCGCGCTCACGGCCATCGAGAGGGCCCGCGCCCGCGCGTTCCTTTTCGCCCGGCAGGCCACCCGGTTGCGGATGCACCAGGGCGCGCCGAGGCGGGACGAACAGGCAAGGCTCCGCGGCCTCTACGAGGCTGCAAAGAGCCGGCTCTCGAAGCTGGATGCGGCTACACAGCGCCGTCAGGCCGACGAAGCGCGCGCCGAGATGTTCCAGCTCGGCATGCGGCTCGAGGGCAGCGAGGTCGTCGAGCTGAATCGAGGCGTCCCGCGCGTGCGATCGGCCGCGGAGATCGCAAACGAGCTCGAGGAAGGGACGCTCGCCCTCAGCTACCAACGATCGGAGCCCGGCGCGAGCGTTCTCTGGGTGCGGCGCGGCCAGCCCGTACAGGGTGCCGAGCTCGCCCTCCCGTGGCGAGACCTCGAGGCGAAGATCCGGCGCTTCCTGCGGCTCGCCACGCGCTCGACGGAGCTCCTCCCGTCGACGGCATTCATCGAGGAGAGTCGCGACCTGGCGTGCATCCTCCTCGGCCCCGTGGCCCACCTCGTCGCCGGCGCGAAGAGGCTCGTGATCTCGGGCGACGAATTGGTGAGCGGAGTGCCGTTCCCGGCGCTCGTGGTGGACGGAACTGCCGGCCAGCCCACCTTTCTGGCCGAGAGGCTCCCCGTCTCCCATTCCTCTTCCTTCACGGCTCTCTTCGAGAGCCGGCTCCAGGACGCCGCTCCGCGCGACGGCGACCTCTGGTGCATCGGCGATCCGGCAAGGGGTTCGGGGGAGCCGCTTCCCGGCGCCCGCGCGGAGGCGCTTCAGGTCGCGTCGCTGCATCCCGGACCCACACGGGTCCTTCTCGGCAGCGCGGCTCAGGAAACTCTGATCAAGAGCATTCCCCCCTCGGCGGGCACCCTGCACTTCGCCTGTCATGCCTCCTCGAACCGGGAGAACCCCGAAGACTCCGCGCTCCTTCTCGCGTCCCCCCTGAAAGACGCCCCCGACAACGGTGAGCTCCGGGCCTGGGAGATCGCCAACGAGATGTCGCTCAATGCCGATCTCGTCGTGCTCTCGGCCTGCTCGAGCTCGAGCGCCGCCGACACGGACGTCGAAGGACCTTTGGGGCTCACTCGCGCCTTCCTCGTCGCCGGCGCCCGCCGCGTGCTCGCGGCCCGCTGGCTCGTCCCCGACGCGGTCGCCGGCCGTTTCATGGAGGCCTTCTATTCCGCGCGCGCCCGCGGAGTCGCCGCAGACCTCGCGGTTCAGGAAGCGCAGGTCGCGCTTCTCTCGAACCCCGAAACCGCGCACCCCTACGCCTGGGCGGGCTTCGTCCTCCACGGCGATGGGCGATGAGGGAGTGCTCGGCAGGCGGCGCCCGGAAGCGGGGCCGTTCGTCTCTCTGCTAGCGTAGGGAGGCATGCTGAAAGAGCGTATTGGGACGCGGGCAGTCCGACAGGACTGCCCGAGGTCCTCAGGGATCGCCCGGGCGATCTCGGTCGCCTTTTTCCTGATTCTGGCCGGGTCCCTTCAGCCCTCCGGGCCCGCGCGGGCCGGCCACCCCGACGCGCGGGACCTCGGCGCGATCCTCGACGAGGCCTCGTTCGAGCGCCTCGGAGGCTGCTGGATCCCTGCGGAGAGGAAGCTCCTCGATGTGCTTTCTCGAACGCGCGCCGGCGAGCCGGACGACGACCGGTCGCGGGCGCTCGTCGAGCTCGCCGCGTTGTGGATGGACCGTGGCGACCTCGTCATGGGGGATGCGCTTTCCCGCCAGGCCCTCGAAGCGGCACAGAGCGAAACCGCGCGGGCCACGGCCTTGATGTGCCTCATCTCCGCCATCGCGCGGTCCGGCCGTCAGGACGTCGAGCTCACGGAGGCGCTCGATGCGGTGGTCCGCATCAGCGAGCGCAGGCCGGACGATCTCCTCCTCCGCGCCAAGACGCTGAGATGGCAGGCGAGCATCGCGATCCTTCGCAAGAAAGGTCAGGACGCCCTCTCGCTCATCCGGATCGCGGATGCGCTCCTCGTTCGAGCGGATCCCTACTCGATCGAGCGGGGCTCTCTGCTCATCTCCAAGGTGAGCGTTCTGAACAGCATGAAGGATCCCCTCACCGTCGAGATCGGCGAGTTCTGCTGTTCGATGCTCGCGAGCCTCGCGCCCGAAGGACTCCAGCTCACCCAGTGTCTGAACAACCTCGGGATCGCACGAGCCGACAACGGAGACCTGGAGGGTGCTCTGAGGGACTTCCAGCGCGCGCTCGACCAGCGGGAAAGGCTTGCACCGGGAGGGCGTCAATCGGCCCTGGCGCTGCAGAACATCTCTTCGCTTTTCCGCCGGATGGGGAACCTCGGGGACGCCGAGGCCGCAGCGCGCAGAGCCATCGCGGCCTCGCCGGGGGATCAGGACCGGATCTTCTCCCTCCACCGGCTGGCGCTCGTTCTGTCCGAGATGGGCCAACCTTTTCTGCAAACCGAGGTTCTCTGCCAGAGGGACGACCTCATCGACCGGGTCTCGCTCTCCGGATCGGCCTCGAATGCCCGCAGCGTGCTCCGCTCCTGGGATGGTGCCCTCACGGCCGAGCTGGGAACGCACCTCTTCAAGCTCGGCCTTCCGGACGCCGCGCTCACGGCCATCGAGAGGGCCCGCGCCCGCGCGTTCCTTTTCGCCCGGCAGGCCACCCGGTTGCGGATGCACCAGGGCGCGCCGAGGCGGGACGAACAGGCAAGGCTCCGCGGCCTCTACGAGGCTGCAAAGAGCCGGCTCTCGAAGCTGGATGCGGCTACACAGCGCCGTCAGGCCGACGAAGCGCGCGCCGAGATGTTCCAGCTCGGCATGCGGCTCGAGGGCAGCGAGGTCGTCGAGCTGAATCGAGGCGTCCCGCGCGTGCGATCGGCCGCGGAGATCGCAAACGAGCTCGAGGAAGGGACGCTCGCCCTCAGCTACCAACGATCGGAGCCCGGCGCGAGCGTTCTCTGGGTGCGGCGCGGCCAGCCCGTACAGGGTGCCGAGCTCGCCCTCCCGTGGCGAGACCTCGAGGCGAAGATCCGGCGCTTCCTGCGGCTCGCCACGCGCTCGACGGAGCTCCTCCCGTCGACGGCATTCATCGAGGAGAGTCGCGACCTGGCGTGCATCCTCCTCGGCCCCGTGGCCCACCTCGTCGCCGGCGCGAAGAGGCTCGTGATCTCGGGCGACGAATTGGTGAGCGGAGTGCCGTTCCCGGCGCTCGTGGTGGACGGAACTGCCGGCCAGCCCACCTTTCTGGCCGAGAGGCTCCCCGTCTCCCATTCCTCTTCCTTCACGGCTCTCTTCGAGAGCCGGCTCCAGGACGCCGCTCCGCGCGACGGCGACCTCTGGTGCATCGGCGATCCGGCAAGGGGTTCGGGGGAGCCGCTTCCCGGCGCCCGCGCGGAGGCGCTTCAGGTCGCGTCGCTGCATCCCGGACCCACACGGGTCCTTCTCGGCAGCGCGGCTCAGGAAACTCTGATCAAGAGCATTCCCCCCTCGGCGGGCACCCTGCACTTCGCCTGTCATGCCTCCTCGAACCGGGAGAACCCCGAAGACTCCGCGCTCCTTCTCGCGTCCCCCCTGAAAGACGCCCCCGACAACGGTGAGCTCCGGGCCTGGGAGATCGCCAACGAGATGTCGCTCAATGCCGATCTCGTCGTGCTCTCGGCCTGCTCGAGCTCGAGCGCCGCCGACACGGACGTCGAAGGACCTTTGGGGCTCACTCGCGCCTTCCTCGTCGCCGGCGCCCGCCGCGTGCTCGCGGCCCGCTGGCTCGTCCCCGACGCGGTCGCCGGCCGTTTCATGGAGGCCTTCTATTCCGCGCGCGCCCGCGGAGTCGCCGCAGACCTCGCGGTTCAGGAAGCGCAGGTCGCGCTTCTCTCGAACCCCGAAACCGCGCACCCCTACGCCTGGGCGGGCTTCGTCCTCCACGGCGATGGGCGATGAGGGAGTGCTCGGCTTGCGGCCGGCTGTCGGAAGACACCGCCTCGGCCGGCCGCTGTGAAGACGACGGGGCAGCCGTCCGCCCCGGCCTTCCGGGCCCCCTCCTCCTCGACGGGCGATACCTTCTCCTCCGGCGCCTCGGAACGGGAGGCATGGGTTCGGTTTTCGAAGCGCGCCACGTCGTCCTCGATCGCCTGGTCGCCGTCAAGGTCCTCCACGTCTCGGAGAATCCGTCGGCCCAGAGCCGGTTCCGCGTCGAGGCGCAGGCTCTCGGCCGGCTGGATCACCCGGGAATCGTCAAGGTCATCGACTACGGGGTCGAGGCCCTGGGACGGGGCATTCCCTACCTCGTGATGGAGCGGCTCGAGGGCGAGACCCTCGAGGCGCGTCGATCACGCCTCGGGAGGATTCCTCTCGCCGAGGCGCTTCCCATCCTGCAGGCCGTGGCGAGCGCGGTCGACGCGGCCCATCGGGACGGCATCCTCCACCGGGACCTCAAGCCCGCCAACGTCTTCCTGTCGGGTCCGATCGCCCCTGGGGAATCCCTGGAGAACAGCGTCCGCGTGCTCGACTTCGGCGTCGCGCATCTCGGCCACGGAATCCCGGAATCGGGCCCGGACCGCTCGAAAACGATGGGTAAGAGCGCGCTACCGGAGCACGCCGTGGCGTTGACCGACGCGGACGTCATCGTGGGCACGGCCGCGTATCTCTCTCCGGAAAGGACCTGGGGCGATCCGGCCAGCCCCGCGTCCGATATCTACGCCCTGGGCATTTTGGCGTTCGAGATCCTCACGGGGCAGAAGCCGTTTCGAGGTGGCGGGGTCGAGGAGCTCCTCCTCGCCCATTCCACGCAGCCGGCCCCCGCGCCCTCCGCCGTCTGCCCCGACCTCCCGAAAGAGCTCGACGAGCCGCTCCTGCGGGCGCTCGCGAAGGTCCCATTCGATCGGCCCGGCACGGCCACGGAGTTCGTCTCCGGTCTCCGCGAGGCACTCGTCGAGAAGAGCGCTCTCAACCGGCGCGCAGCGGATCGGCGCGAGAGGCCGCGGCTCATCGCGAGGGCCCTTGCCGGCAGCCTCGCGCTCGGTATCTCGGGCCTCCTCCTTTCGACTCTCGGTCCCCTTCGCCGTGCCGACGACGCCTTCTTTCAGAATCTGATGTTGATCGGCCCCCGCGGAACCGTCGACCCGCGGCTCGTGATCGCCGAGCTGGGCGACGACTGGCTGGCGGCCGACACACGCCCGCTCGCGGCACAGGCGGAGCTCGTCGCCCAGGCCACGGAGCGGCTCTTCGCGGCGGGAGCTCGCTCTGTTGCTCTCGACATGCTCCTGCCTGGGTCCTGGGCCGACTCGCCGGCCTTCTCAACGCTCGTCACCCGCCGGAGCAAGGCGCTCACGCTCGCGGCCCTCGCCACGCCCGAGGGGAAGATCGTCGGGCCGGAATGCATCGGGGGTCACGTCGTCGCCGTCCTCGGTGAGGATTCGGCACGCCGCCTCTTCGGTTTCGTGAATCTCGAGCTCGCCTCCCCCGGCTTCGTTCGGCGGGCGCCGCGGACGTTTCTCGACATCGAGGGCCGCAAGGCGCCCGCCTGGGCCTTCCACGCGGCGAATCTCGTCGATACCGGCCTCTCCGCCACCGAAGGCGAAACCGACTACCTCATCGATTACAGGATCCCCGCCTCGGCCATCCCACGCTTCTCTCTTGCGGATCTCGAGAGCTCGTTGGCTCAGGACCCGCGGCTCGTTGCAGGGAAGCTCGTCCTCGTCGGGGCGACATTCGCGGGCTCGGGCGACCAGCATCGCATTCCCGGAGAGCCGCTCCCGCGTCCCGGCGTCGAGGTTCAGGCCCTGGGCGCGGCGACCCTCCTGTCCTCGAAACCGCCGAGGCCGATTTCGCGCGTCGCAACCCTCGCAGCGTGCGCGGCGCTGGCCGGAATCACGTTCGCCGGAGCGTTCTTTCCGAAAGGAGCCCGCCTCCTCGCCGGAGGCGCGTCCGTGCTTCTGGGCGTTTTTGCCTCGGTTCTGGTATTCTCCGGCTCGGGTTTCCTTCTTCCCGTTACGGTTCTCGCCCTCTCCCCGGCCTTCGCAATGATCCTTTCGTCATTCTTGTTCAGCACGAGAAAACCCACCGAGGTTTCATCATGAGCCTTCCGCTGTTCCTTCTGATTCTCGCCGCACCGCCCACCGTGCCTCCCCAGAGGCCGGCTGCGTTGGCCGTCGTCTACGATGCCGCACCCCCCGTGTTCCTCCTCACCGCGACCGGAGTGCGCGAGCCGCTCACGTCTCCGGCCTGGATCGCGCCGGGCAGCCGCATCCTCACGGGCAAGGGAGGGCGGGCGTTGATCGCACTCTCGACCGGACAGCGCTTCCTCCTGAACGACGGGGCCTCCGGCACCGTGGCCGAACGGGGACTTTCGGAACGGCAGGGGGCCATTTCCCAGCTCCGAAGCGTTTCGGGCCTTTCCGTCCTGACTCCGCTCCGCTCCCCCGTCGCGAGTTCGAGCGGGGCGATCGCGCTCCGCGAGCAGCACCTCCGCATTCTCGCGCCGCAGCCCGGGGCGGCGGTCCCCCCGCTGGAAGCCGTTCTTCGCTTCGACCGTGCTCGGAATCTCGTGAAGTGCATCGCGCTCATCGAGGACGATCAGGGCAACATCGTGTTCGAGACGGAGGCGGCGGGCGCCGAGGCGAAGGTCCCTGCGGGCGCGCTGAAGCCCGGGCAAGACTACTACCTGAGGATCCAGGGCGAGCTTCTCGACGGTCAGCGCATCTCGGGGGAGGCCCCGTTCCGCACGCTGTCGAAGGAGGAGTCGGCCGCGCTCGAAACTCTGCGATCCGATCTCGGGACGGCTGAGGGCGACGCTCTTCTCCTCCTGGCCGCCGAGAAGGCCATCGGGTTCCAGACGCCACAGTAACCTCGCCGCTCGCGTGACACGCACCCGGCACGCTGGTAGAACCCGCGGGTGACAACGCGCCCCGCCGTCGTCCTCCTCTCGGGCGGCCTCGACTCCGCGACGTGCCTCGCACTCGCGAAGGAGGCTGGATTCGCGCCGCACGCGCTCTCCTTTCGCTACGGCCAGCGCCACGCGGCCGAGCTCCTCGCGGCGACGCGCGTCGCCGCGGCCCTCTCGGCCGTCGAGCACCGGTTCGCCGAGATCGACCTCCGGCTCTTCGGCGGCTCGGCTCTCACCGCGGACATTCCCGTTCCCAAGGACCGCGAGGCCGGCGAGATGGCCCACGGCATTCCGATCACGTACGTGCCCGCGCGCAACACGATCTTCCTGTCGTTCGCGCTCGCGTATGCCGAGGTCATCGGGTCGACCGACCTCTACATCGGCGTGAATGCGCTCGACTACAGCGGCTATCCCGACTGCCGGCCCGAGTTCGTGGAAGCGTTCGAGGCGCTCGCGAACCTCGCGACCCGGGCCGGGGTCGAAGGCACCGTACGCCTTCGCGTCCACACTCCGCTGATGCGTCTCTCGAAGGCCGGGATCATCCGCGAGGGCGTGCGCCTCGGCGTTCCCTACGGCCTCACGCTCTCGTGCTACGACCCGTCGCCCGACGGCGCCTCCTGCGGCCATTGTGATTCCTGCTGGCTCCGGAGAAAGGGCTTCCAGGAGGCCGGCGTCGCGGACCCCACGCGGTACGCGGTTGGCAATTTGTTCGGCCCTCCGGGCCGGGAAACGCCTTCGGCGCGCTGAATTTTGAGCTACGCCATCAAGGAAGCCTTCTATACGCTGCAGGGCGAGGGCGCGAATGCCGGGCGCG
>CAZXSG010000045.1:0-11367 GCA_964643185.1 uncultured Holophagales bacterium | reverse complement strand
GGCGTCGATCGTGTTGGTAAAGCCCGATCGGAAGGTGAGGAATAGGAGTCCTGCACCGAGGAGGAGTGGCACGACCACTATGACGACGATGACGAGGACGACCCGCCCGTTGGTTGCCATTTGCATCCTTCTTCCTGAACGATCCGGTAGCTTCGGAAAGGCGATCTTATCCGAATGTGGCCGGCGTCGGCTTGCCCTTGCTTTTTTCCCGTCAACCCACGCGGGCGGGAATCTCGAGCCGGAAGGTGGATCCCCGTCCGTGGACGCTCGTGACGGTGATGTCACCGCCCATCAACCGTGCAAACTGACGTGAGATGACGAGCCCGAGCCCCGTGCCGCCGTAGCGCCGCGTCGTCGAGGCGTCCGCCTGCGTGAACGCCGAGAACAGACGATCGAGCTGCGCGGGCGTCATTCCGATGCCGGTGTCCACGATCTCGAAGGCCACCTTGTCGCCCGCCACGCTCGCCTTGAACGCGACGACGCCGTTCTCTGTGAACTTGGCCGCATTCGAAAGCAGGTTCAGGAGAATCTGGCGAAGCCGCACGGGATCTCCGTGGAGCGTCCGGGGCACGCTCAGGCGCTCGTCGACGAGCTGACTGTTGGTTCTCGCGATGAGCGGGGCGATCGTGGCCACCACCTCGTCGAGGAAGGGATCCAGCTCGAACGTGCCGACCTCGAGCTCCATGCGGCCCGCTTCGATCTTCGAGAGGTCGAGGATGTCGTTCACGAGAGCGAGCTGATGGCGCGCCGAGCGGCGGATCTTGTCGAGATCGGGGACGAGGTCTTTCGGATTCGCGTCGCCTGACTGGCATTCCTCCGACATCAGCTCGGAGTACCCGATGATGGCGTTGAGGGGCGTGCGGAGCTCGTGGCTCATGTTCGCGAGGAAGCGGCTCTTGGCGCTGCTCGCGCTCTCGGCGCGCTCCTTCGCCAAACGGGCCTCGACCGTGCGTTCCGCAACGAGCCGGGCCAGTTCCTCCTTCTGGCGTTCCAGCTCGCGCTGCCGCAGCTTGGCGAGGAGGAAGCCCACGACCACGAGGGACACCGCGGCCAGAAGGTAGAACCACTTCGTCTCTGTGAAGCGCGGCGTCACGCGGAAGGCAAGGCTCGCGCCCGCCTCGCTCCACACGCCGTCGTCGTTGCAGGCCGTGACGCGAAAGCGGAAGGGACCGTGGCCGACCCGCGTGTACGTCGCGCGGCGCTCCGTCCCCACTTCGAGGGGCACCCTGTCGAACCCTTCGAGCTGATAGCGGAACTTCACGCGCTCGGGCCACCGGAAGCTCAGCGCGGTGTACCGGATCTCGATGCGTTCCGCACCCGCGGGGATGACGAGATCGGGACCGATGCCGACCTCTTTGCCGTCGACGACGAGGGATTCCACGATCACGTTCGGCGGCCGCGCGTTGTGGGGGAGCTTGAGAGGGTTCACGAACGCGAGGCCGCGGGTGGTGGGGAAGGCGAGGCGGCCATCGGCGAGACGCGTGCCTCCGGTTCCGTCGCCGCCGTTGGCTTCGGCCGAGAGGAGCCCGTCGGAGGTGCCGAACGCCTCGCACGAAACCTGCCGGGCGCGGCCGTCGATGAAGGCGTCGAGACCGGCCTTCGCGCAGCGGGCGATGCCGCGATTGCTCGACATCCAGAGATAGCCGACGCCGTCGTCGAGGATCTGGAAGATCACGTCGTCGAACAGACCGTCCGCCTGCTGAATCGTTCGAAACTTTCCCTCGTGGTAGCGGCTGAGGCCGCCGCCGTGCGTGCCGATCCACAGTGCGCCGGAGGGGTCTTCGTACAGTGAGCGGGTGAAGTTCGCGGAGAGCCCCTCGGTCGTCCGGAACACCGTGTAGGGCTCCTTGGCCTCCTCGGCTGCCGGCGGGAAGCGCACCACGCCGCCGCCTTCGGTCGCAACCCAGACGGCTCCGTCTTTCGTTTCGAGAATCGAGAAGATGACGTCGCTCGGAAAGCCGTTCCGCGTCGAATGGACCGAGGCGATGCGCCCGTCCTTCATCACGTCGAGCCCGCCGCCATAGGTGCCGATCCACACGCGCCCGTCGCGGCTCCGGTAGAGGGATCTCACGATGTCGCTCGAGAGTCCGTCGGCCCGGGTCATGCAGCGGATGCCGCCCTTGTCGAGGAGCGCGAGGCCGCCGTACGTGGCGATGAGCGCGCTGCCATCGGGCATGCCGAGCGTGGACCACACCTGGTTGTTGCAGAGCCCGTCCGACGAGCGCAGGTGTGAGAGCGGGCCGTTCCTGGGAAGGCGGTCGAGCCCTCCGCCGTTCGAGCCGATCCAGAGCGTTCCCTCGGCGTCCTCGCGGACGGTGCGGATGCCGTCGTGGAGGAGGCCGTCGCGCCGCGAGAACGTGGAGAACCGCGTTTCGCGGAGCGCGTTGAGACCGCCGCCGGCGGTGCCGATCCAAAACGTTCCCTCCTGGTCTTCCAGAAAGCTCCAGACGCGTTCGCTGGTGAGACCGCCCGCGGTGGTGAGGTTGTAGATGCCGGACGGTGTGATGCGCGAGAGGCCGCCGCCGACGGTTCCGGCCCAGAGCGTGCCGGCGGAATCCACGTGGAGGGAATAGAGGTCGTCGCTCGCGAGCCCGTCGGCCTTTCGGATCGTCTGGACGACGCGGCCGCCCTGGATGCGCGCCAGCCCGCGCGACTGCGTGGCCACCCAGACATCCCCCGAGGGGCCCACAGCGAGCGCGTTCACGACGTTCATGGGCAGCCCTTCGGCCTCGCCGAAATGCGTCACGCGATCGCCATCGAGTGACGTGACGCAGCCGCCGAGCGTTCCCACCCAGACCGCGCCGTCGGGCGTCTTCACCAGCGACGTCACGCGGGCGTCGCTGCCCGCGAGCGTGGGGAGCGGCACGAATCGGAGGCGGGAGGACGGCGCGCCGCCCCCATCGGCGTTCACCACGCCTCCGCCCAGAGTGCCCACGAAGATCCGTCCGGTCTTGTCTTCCAGGAGGGTCCAGATGGGCTTTTCGGGGATGCCGTCCTCCGCGGTGAAGGCCGTGAAGCGCCCGTCCTCGTAGCGGAGGAGCGTGCCGCCCTGGGTACCGGCCCAGAGCACCCCGCTCCGCGTGACGAGAAGGCTCTGAACCCAGCTTTGGCGCATGACGGGAGTCGTCTTGCGATCGAACAAGACGAAGCGCACGCCGTCGAACCGCACGAGGCCCTCCTGGGTGCCGAGCCAGAGGTACCCGTCCTTTGTTTGTGCGATCGCGTTGATGCTGTTGTTGGGAAGACCATTGTCCTGGAGCCAGGACCGCTGGGCGAACCGTGTGAGCGGCGTGTCCGGGTCGAGCGCGAGCGCCGGGCGGGCCGCGCCGACGGCCGTCCAGAGGCCCAGAAGGGCCGCCAGAAGCCGCGTCGCGCGGGCGGCACCCGCCCAGGCGACGGCGCTCGAGCCGGGGAGACCTGCCATGTCGTCGGGCGCATGGTACTGCGTCCGAGGTGGGGCAGGGCCGTCGAGGGGATCAGTGAGCGGACGGCGGCAGAAAGGCTTCGTTCTTGAGTACGTCGGCCCCAAACCGAATAGCAGCCAGGATTCCCTCCCGCGTAAGGTGAGGATAGGCATCGAGGATCTCTTCGATGGACTCACCCGCCCCGAGCCGCTCGAGGACGAGCTCGACGGTAATCCTCGTGCCACGCAGCACGGGCTTTCCAAGCATGATCTTCGGATTCACTTCGATGAGCGCGTCCATGAAGGGAAGTTTACTCCGTGGTCTCCCGGACGGCATCCGCGGCCTCTCACCGCTGGGTATTTACCATAACGGCGAGATGCACCGGACCTCGGCTCGGTTCATTCGGACTTCTCCTGACAGTGTCGGACCACGGCGCGGGCCTCGTCGTTGTCGATCCCGGAGACGGCGGCGAGGACGTCTCGGGCGCGGAGCTTCAGGGTGTTGGGCCCCTGCGAAAGACGCCACGGCTTCACGACGTAGCCCACGAGGAAGTCTCGTGCCTGTTGCCGCCGCCAGGCGCCTTCCCCCGCCAGCCAGGCGGCGATCCCCGGGAGGGCTGGCGCGAGATTCATGTACCCGTTACAGGCCCGCAGCGTGATCAAGGCAGCACGGTCGACGGCCGCCGGCTCGTCGGCGACGTCCGCGGCCGTCTCGTCGGGGTGAGAGAGGCCTTCGCCGGCAACCGCGATCAGGAGCTGCCTTCGCTCCTTGGTGATGAGCCTGTCCGTGGCGACGGCGTACTCACTCATCGGGTCCCTCTTCCCGCAATCCATGGCCCGGATGACCCGCCACAGCAGCAGATGAGTCGCCCCGACCCGGACGGCCGCGTCCGGATGGTCGAGGAGGGTCGTCTTCAGCGCGTCCCAGTCGCCCGCGTCCGCGTCGTGCTCCAGCACCGATTGGATCACGTACTGCTTGATGCGGCGGTTCGTGTCCTCTTGCACGCGCCCCAGATCGGAGCGAAGGGCCTGGATCATGTGGCGGTAGCGCCGCTCGACCATGCCCGGCTCGATTCCCTTCTGGGTGGGCTTCACTCGACCCTGCCTCGCCACGGCTTGACCCGGCGTGAGCCGGCTGAGGAACCATGTGGTGCTCTCGGCTCTGAAGAGCTCACTGTCCTCGTAGATCTGACGGTACTCGTAGGTGGTCCCGCAGTGTGGGCACATGCGCAGCTCGTCGCGGTCCCCCCAGGTCGAACCGAGCCCCGGCGGGAGCAGCGCAACCGTCGAGAGGCTCGACCAAGAGGGAGGGAGCGAGGGCGCGTCGTGCTCCGGAGGCGAACCCCAGATTGCCGCCTTGTCGACCGGCGGGATCACCCGGCAGAGCGGACAGTCGAGGATCGAGATGAACTCCGGATCAGGCATCTCTGCCTCCGTCGGCCAGGCCCACCTGGGCGGATGGACTCTATCCCGCGCCCGTCCGCGAGGCGAGAGGGATCCGCATCTGGCTGACCATTCAGTCGCCGCGGGATTCTCTGGCGTACGCCACGTCGTTTTTCGGTGACCTCAGAGCTGCGAAGTCGTCTTACGGCTCGCAGCCCGAGGGGCTCCATTGCGCCTCTCGCTACTTCGGCCGGCAGCCGATGGCGATTCTTTGTTCACGAGCAACGTGAACCGTAACGACGCCTCCAAACTGTTCGGACCGCGGCTTGCCGTCGGTGCTCGTGTATTCGAGCATCGCGCGCACCTGATAGACGTCCGGGGTGAGGCGTTCGAAGCGGAAATTACCCTCAGAGTCCGGTCTGGTGGTGCGCGTGACGGGCAGGACCCCTGGACTGATGAGATCTACCCGGACTCGCTTCCCCTCGGACGGCGAGGCGCACACCTTCCCGCTGATGCTGGCTGCAGCGGGCGGCAGCGGCTGTTCCGCGAGGGCTGGTAGCGCGGCCAGGGTGAGTATCCAGATCATGGCCCGAAATCTCACCCTCCCGGACTCCTACTTGAAGTACCCGGACACGTCGAGGATGACATCGGCCGTTTCCGCACCGAAGAGCCGCACGGTGATCCAGCCGTCCGACGCGGGGTCCAGCCCGAGCGTCATCGAGGAGGCGCGCGTCTGCCCGGTTGCGACCGACGTGGATCGCGTGCCCTCTTCGCTCGCCGCGAGCACCGCTTCCAGGCGGGTCGTCGCACGGGAATCGAGGTCCTTGAGGAGGTACGGCGGAGCCGCATGGGCACGCGGTGTCGACGAGGCAGCGAAGGCTGCGCCGAGGACGGCCGCGCACGCCACGTTCGAAAGGGTCGTGTGGAGACGGTTGGTCATGGTGTGCTTCCTGGCCGCCTGTGGAAATTTCGGCGGCATCCGTTGGTGGGATTGGCAGGGCGTCGTCTCGACGCCGAGTCGAGAGCAGATCCTACCTCAATCGGTAGTGAAGCCCGGTTGCCCGTATCGGGTCGCGCGGATTCGCGGGCAAGCGAGGTCTAGCGTGGCGGCTGAACCAAGGTGTCTGCCACGAGCGAGACGAAGCCCTTGGCGGCCAGGTCGACTTCCTCATCGAGTAGCCACACTCCGACGTTGAAGGCCGTCGTCGCAAGCAGCCCCACGCCGACGACGGTCCATCCGGCGGGATTGCTCATCAGGCAGACGGCCAGGGCCGAGGCCCCGGCGCCGACGGCCGCGCCACCGAGGGACTTCGCTCCCTCTTTCAGGAACGCAGCCGCGGTGTCACGCCCCGGCGTCTGGATGAAGTCGACGGCCTTCGTGCCGAGCGGAATGACGGCGATCATCGTGAGGGGGGCTTTCAACACCCGCGAGACGAGGAGGACGTTCTTCGAGTTGGCTTCGAGTGTCCTGAGGAGCTGCTCGTTCGCCTGAAGGATCTGAAGCTGCTTTCGCGAAAGCTGGGCCCCGCGCTTCATCGCGAGGAGGGCGTTCTCGAGCTCGAGGTAGAGCGTCCTCGGGATCATCTCGTAGCGCCGCGAAGGGATGAGCATCGTTCTGGTGACGTACTCGTGCGTGGAGAACCGCAGCTCGCGTATGCGCTCGGCCACGGGAATGGCATCGGGGAAGCCCGCGGCGGCGTACTTCGCGGCGACGAGTCGAGACTCGACCTTCAGCTTCTGCGCGACCGAGATGAGCTCGTCGAAATAGGCGATTCCGGCGCCTGCCACATCCGCACATCCGATGACCGGGCCGCGACCGGGTGGAGGCTTCAGGCATCCCAGATCGACGATGGGGAGAGAGAGTGAGAGCTCGTCCTTGGAGCTCGAAGTGGCCGGGATGATCGCGACTCCACGGTCGATCGAACGATCCGCGAGTGGAGCGGACAGTGGCGCCGCCGTACAGACGTCCTCCGAGGGAATGCCGAGCGGTACGCCCAGGATCCCGCTGAGTCCGTCCGACGACGAGGTGAACCCGCTCATCCTCCCGCCTCGTTCCTCAGGAGGGCCGTCTCCAGATGCGCTTCCGGCCCGCGACGTCGACGAAGCTTCCACGGCTGTCGCCCTCCCATTGCTCGAGGGCGGTCGTCAGCGGCAACCGGAGCTCCGCCCCGGCGGCATCGACGGGGAGCGAGGCGAGATACCGGCCCGAGGCTTCCGCCAGCCAGACCCCCAACGGGAGGGGAGCGCTCAAGGTGACGACCAGCAACTGGCCGTCTCGGGCGACGCGGTCGATCGTGACCTCGAGCCTTTCCCACGGCCTGTCATCGGCCGGTTGCCCAAGCCGAGCGGCGAGCGCTTCGTCCACCTTGGCTCTCGCCTCTCGCGCACGGGCGTCGGCCACCCGCCCCGCGTGCTCCGCCTCGCGCACGCGATCCACGTACGGCTCTGTGGCTCCCGCCACGCCGACGTGCCCGTCGAGGTAGAACGCCCCGGAGGGAAGCGTGAGCCGTGCGACTCCGGACACCGGTCGATCGGTCACCTCCAGCCGGGTCACCCACTCGAAGATCTCGCGAGCCAGCTTCTCGAGGCGCCCGCGATCCGCATCGTCGGCGGGCGGGGCCAGTTCGGCGGCAAGCTGGAACGCCCCCGCCGACCTCGACCGTGAGCTGGCGTCTTCCTCGACGACGTACTCGGCCTCGATCTGCGCCTTGACGGCCGACAGCGTCTCCGCAAGGAAGTCCTCGACATCGACATCCAGATAGCCGACGAAGGAGACCTCGCGGGCGAGAAGCGGCACGAGCTCGTGGAGCTGGCGCAGAGTCAGCGTGCGCGTATCGCGAATGCCCGTTCCGGAGACGAGCTCGCGCCCGGAGACGACGCGGATGCCGAGGCGTTCGACGTGGAGCCCGGCCTCCACGATGTTGAGCAGGCGGTGGAAGAAGAGGTTGAGAGTGGAGCCCTGGTTGACGTTTGCGAGCTCCATGGTGACGGCGTCGTCCACGGAGGTGGTCAGCTCACTCTCCCGCGAGACGCTGATCTCGAGCTTCTGGCGCTCGGTCAGGGACCTGCTCGCCTTCTGGGCCACCTTGTGAAGGGTGCGAGCCACCTCGGTCGTGGTGGACGATTGGTTGAAGGCGGCGCCGCCCCCGACGCTGCCAACGGGCAAAGACACCTGTCCGGAGACGTTTGCGCTGAACGAGCGCGAGTCGGTGCTCTCCCGCCGGTTCTCGCGCTCCATTTCCGAGGAGAGATCGTCCGAGGAGGTGGCGGTCACGTCCAACAGGGACGACACCGTCTGCCTCTCGGCCTCTTTGGTCTTGAAGGACCGTGTGATCGTCATCCGGCGGGTCTCGGCCGGCGCCAGCGAGATGGACTGTACGAGCTCTCCGAGCTCGGTGCCGAGCCAGCGCGTGCGATACGACAGCTCCTCGGACAGAAGGACGGCCGGGGGAGCGGCCATGGCCCATCCGGGAAGGGGGCGGCGCACCACGAGATACCGAACGACGACCGACCCTTCCTTGAGCGAGGTCTCCCGCTGAGGAACGAGCAGCGCGCACCATTTGCGAAACGCCTCGTCGACGGTTGCGCGGAGCATGATCTCCGAGAGCGTCTCGCCCGCGGCTGTGGCGAGGCCGCCTTCGCCGTCTTCCAGGACATGAGTCGTGTAGCCCTCGCGCTCGAGGCTACGGACCATCTCGGACACGGGTGAGGCGGGCACGCGTACCGGCTCCCAGACGATCACCCGGCGCTCCTTACGTTCGGTCCACACGGAGTGCCGCAGGCTGATGTGCTGGAAGATGAGGAAGTTGCTCACGCTCACATCGGTTCGCTCGAACCTCTCGTTCCACCACGCGACGCGGTCTGTGACGCGATAGAGCCCGCCCTTGGTGACCGGGAACTTCAGCTTGCGAAGGTCGTCGACGGAGGTCGCCGCGCTTCCGTCGGGCATGACTCCACCGGCGAAGGCGCCGGAGAGCGCCACATCTCTGAATGGCAGGATGGTCGCGTCCACGGTCGCGAGGACGAAGCCCAGCGCCGATGCCTCCTCGACCAGGGCGTCGACGGCTCGGGCGGCCGCGCGCTCGCCGATCTCGAGGTCGCGGAGGCGGGTGATGACGGCGTCCAGACGGCGCTCGTCGACCTGTCCCCCGGCCATGATCCCGTCGACGAGCTTCCTTCTCACGTCATGGACGGCGACCAGAGCATCGAGCTCGGCGGAACGCTGGTAGAAAGTAGTCAGGATGCGCTGCGGCGCAAGGTCCAATACCTCCAGCTCGGTGTGCTGGGAGGTGTCGTCGGTCGGCTCCGCTCCGTTGGCAGCAACACCGAGGTCGGTGACGAGGTCGATGCCCACGGCGTACTGGTAGGCGAGCTCGTAGTCCTCGTCCTTCTTGGGATCGAGATTCGGTGTCTTGGCTGCGAACGTGAGCCTGTAGTAGAGGCCCGACAGCCCGTGACGGACGAGCCAGGCGCCCGAAGGAAGGGCCTCCCACAACAGCTTCCGCGTCCGGAGGGGAACGGAGTACAGCTCCTCTTTGACGGATCCGTTGTCGAGGAAGGTCCTCTTTCGCTGCTCGATCCTTTGGCCGATCTCGATGTCCTTCAGGATGAAGAAGCGCTTGCTCACGGCCTCGGCACCGCTCACGACGTGAACGACCTGGGTCAGATCGCGGCTCGTGGTGGGGTCGAAGCCCCAGGACGCGTGGAGGTGCGCCCTCGCCCTCACGCGTCCGTAGGCGTCGAGTCGAGGGTTCGCCTCCAGGAGCGCCGCCCCGAAAGCGTTCATGGCGTCAATGTCTAAGCCCGCCGGACCAACAGCAACCGCCAACGCGAGATCGGGGTTCACGGCCCTCGCGATGCGGCCCCCGCCGCGACTGAAGAGGTCCTTGAACGGGTCGTCCCGGAAGCGATCCAGGTCGCGAGGAGGATCGGTGACGCCGAATCCCGGCTCGGGAAAGCGGGGCGGGTCCGCCTCGTAGCGCGTCCTCGTCGACGGCTTCGCTAGGGAGACCTCGAAGATGTCCTGGCCCTCCTTGTCCCACGCATCGAGGTACGGCTTGCCTCCCGCCAGGAGGTCCGTCTGGAGCTTGTCGCGCTCGTCCTTGGCGGCCGAGAACACATACCCGTTCCCGCGACCGTCGTGGAGCACGAGCTCGCCGTCTTCGAGCGTTTCGTAGGAAGGCGGGAGCAGCCCCTGGGAATCGCGGCGCGTCAGGCGGTACCAGGGCCGCGCCTTCGACGCCGTCGCCACGAACGGGGCGAGAAGGGGCTCCCAGCTCGGCACCGGCCAGGACGCCTCGATGAAGCTCCGGAACGCCGCGAGCTGAAAGGAGAGCCGGGGAAGTCGAGTCTTTCCGAGCAGCTCCCATGGCAGGTCGACGTGGCGATACCGGTCGAAGGCCAGGCGCTCGGGAGGGCGGTTTTCGCGCCCCTCGGGGAGGCTTTGCGGTCCGCGGATCCGAAGGTAGGGTAGGAGCTCCTCGGCTGTGGTGAAAGGACTCTTCGTCATCGTCTCGCTCAATGTTGACGTTTGATGGCCTGGCCCTGAGTTCACTGATGAGTGCTCTCGGGAGACCGATCTCCATACAGCGGAGAAGAAGATGAGCGCGACCTTCGGATCGGAATGAGACGTAACCGCGCGTTCTGCAGGAAACCGCGTCGAGCGCGAGTCGAGTACCGAAATTGCCGCCTCGAGGGCACTCTTCATTCGATCGGTCAAGGCGCCCCGGCAACGTGTGCGTTTTCGCTTGGAGGGCTTTCGTGGCTGCTTCGACCGAGGAACCCGAAGCTATTCAACGGTCGCCGTGGCCTCGCGAGGGTAGAAGCGTCGAGGTCTAGCAAGGAGGGCCTAGTGGTCGCCGAAGAAATGCTCGTTAAGGCATCGAGGATCGCAGAAGAGGCGTTGCCAAGCGGTCAACCCGGTCCCACCCGAAGCACGTTGGGCAGGATGAGGTGGCTCCGAGCGATCGTCCTGTTTGCGCTTGCCTTTGCATGGACGGGTTCAGGCCTGGCGCAGCGCGCCGCCTATTGCGGGAAGCTCGTCGGACTCCTGGAGCGAAACCACACCTTCGGGAACTCATCGGAGGCACTCGCGTTCGCGGGTTCACTAGCGCCACCAACCGCGCCCTACCTCTTTCTACGCCGAACGACTTCCCAGACGCAGGCCTATGCCCTAGCCGGCGCCCTCATCGAAGCTATGTCCCAGAGCGAGCCAGGTGGCAAGACGCTGACGGTCGACCAGGTGGAACGGAACCTGCGCGCGCCGGAGCTCAGAGCCACTATCGCTGAGTTGGGTGCGGCCTCCGCCAATAGTCCGACCGAGCCAAATTGGTACCTGCAAAGTAACGCACCAGGCTTTGCCGAGCTCATCGGCATCACCGATGCGAGGATTGCGTCTTCTGGGGTGATCCTTCAGTGTGATAAGGCGGGGGAATCCCGAGCGCTGGCCGCAGAGGTAGAGCGACTGGCCGCTCAGCTCAAGCTGCGCCTCATTCTGGTCGAAGGCGATGTGGACCTTCCCCCTCCCTCGTTCGCTGATTCACGGACGGCACCAATGATCCTACGTCTACGGAGTGCCAAGA
>CAZXSG010000044.1:0-11372 GCA_964643185.1 uncultured Holophagales bacterium | reverse complement strand
AAAGCGCGCGTACAGGATCCGCGGTGGCGTGCTCTGACCGTACGCCTCCCGGCTTCCGCGAAGGCGCCCCTCGTCGTGAACATCGATTCCGGCACGGGAGGCCAGCCGCAGAAACGCGGTCAGCTCACGGTGGACCGCGACACGGGCGAGGTCACGAAGTGGGAGCCCTTCGCAGCCGGGACGGCCGGACGACGAGCCCGTTCGTGGCTTCGCTTCCTGCACACGGGCGAGGCGCTCGGTCTCCTCGGTCAGCTCGTCGCCGGCATCGCCTCGCTGGGAGCGACCGTTCTCGTCTGGACCGGAATCGCGCTCGCGCTCCGCCGCCTCGCGCGCAAGCTCTCGAAGCGCGAAGAGGCCGCGGCAGCGTCTCTCGAACCCGCACCTGAGGTCTGAGCGCAGAGCCCTCGCCCCGAAAAACGAGCGATTGGCTCGGAGGGGGTCTGGGGGCACCGGCCATGGTGCCCCCAGGACACTTCAGTTTCTGCGGTAGTGCGCGCCGCGGGAGACCGGATTCTTCAGCGCCGCCTGCGCGATCAGCAGGCTCGCGTGGACGCCGTGCAGGAGGTCCACGATCGGCTTCGAGATCGTCGTCACGTGGTAGAAGCGCAGGACCCGCTTCTCGAGGTCCCGGATGTCCGCGACGGCCCGCTGCAGACGCTCCTGGGTCCTCACGATGCCCACGTAGTTCCACATCGTGCTCTTGATGGTCGCCCAGTCCTGCTGCACGAGCGCCGGATCCTCGTTTCGCGCGTTGCCGGGAGCCACCCAGTCGGGGATCGCCTTCCAGATGCGCGCCGCGAACGCGGGTCCCTGCGCGAGCCGGTCTGCGATTCCGTGCGCCGCGGCATGCCCCCAGGTGAGGCCCTCGAGGAGCGAGGTCGAGGCGAGGCGGTTCGCGCCGTGAACGCCCGTGCAGCTTGTCTCCCCCACCGCGTAGAGATGCCGGATGGTCGTCTTGCCTTCCAGGTCCACGAGGACGCCGCCGCAGAAATAGTGCGCCGCCGGCACCACGGGAATGGGCTCCTTGGAGATGTCGATGCCGTACGTGGCGCACGTCTCGGCGATGTTGGGGAAGCGGTCGCGAATGCTCTGCCCGTCGTGCGTCTCGAAGTGGTGCGCGAGGTCCAGGTAGACGCACGCGTCCCCGCGCGTCGTCATCTCCTCCACGATCGCGCGGGCCACCACGTCGCGCGGGGCGAGGTCCTTCCGCTTCGGGTCGTAACGTTCCATGAAGCGCTCACCGGCCTTGTTGAGGAGTACCGCCCCCTCGCCGCGCAAGGCCTCGGAGATGAGATAGCCGGGCGCGTCCGGGTGGTAGAGCGTCGTCGGGTGGAACTGGATGTATTCGAGATTCAGCGTGGCGGCCCCGGCCCGGGCGGCCATGGTCAGCCCGTCGCCGATCGCATGCGGCGTGTTCGTGGTGTGCTGGAAGAGCCGGCCGACGCCGCCCGTCGCGAGAACGGTGAAGTCCGCGAGGACCGTGTGGACCTTCGAGTCGCGGTCCAGCACGTAGGCCCCGAGGCAGGGATCCTGCAGCGCGTAGCGCTGGGCCACGTCGGTCGAGTGGTGGCGCGCGGTGATGAGGTCGATGGCCGTCGCCTCGGTCCAGATCGTCACGTTCTTCTCGGCCGCGACCGCCGCGAGGAGCGCGTCCTCGAGAGCCCGGCCCGTGGCGTCCTTGGAATGGACGATGCGCGCCACGGAGTGCGCGCCCTCGCGCGTGAAATCCAGCTCGCCGCGGGAGGTCCGCGTGAACGGCACGCCCAGCGTGTCGATGAGGAGCTCCTTGACGACCTTCGGGCCCACCTCGGCGAGCCGCGTGACGGCCTCGGGGAAGCAGAGGCCGTCGCCGGCCGAGAGGATGTCCTTCACGAGCGAGCGCGGGGAGTCGTTCTTTCCCGAGTAGATGATCCCGCCCTGCGCCCAGGCCGTGTTGCAGTCATCGGGGTCCTGCGCCTTCGTGGCGACGAGCACCTTCACGCCGCGCCGCGCGAGGACGTAGGCCGTCGTGAGCCCGGCGATGCCCGAGCCCAGGACGAGCACCGGCACGCGGAAACGCTCGGGAAACGACGTCCTGCTCAACGTTTCTTCGCGGGCTTCTTCTTGGTGGCCGGGGGCTTGGCTTTCGCCTTCGCTTTCGCTTTCGTCTTCGCCTTGACGGGGACCTTCTTTTTCGCGGGCTTCCTCGGAGCGGCTTTCGCGAGCGCCGCGAGCTCCACCTTGGGGCCGTGCTTGCGGGCCCCGCCCACCGTGACGTCGAGCGCGATGTCCACGGCGCGCACCGAGTGCGTGAGAGCTCCCACCGAAACGAAGTCCACGCCGGCCAGCGCCGACTCACGGGCCTTCTCCGGGGTCATGCCCCCCGAGGCCTCCGTCGTCACACTGTCGCCCGTGGCCTCGTTGAAGAGCGCGACGTCCTCTACCGCTTTCGCCATGGCTTCGACGGTCATGTTGTCGAGGAGGATGCGTTCGGCACCCGCCTCGAGGGCCTGGTGGACCTCGTCGAGCGTGCGGGCCTCCGTCTCGAGGAGGAGCTTCGCGAGCCCGCGGTTCATCGCACGGAAGTCCGACGCGCGGCGCGTGGCGTCCCAGACGCTGCCGGCGCCGTCGGCGTGGTTGTCCTTCACGAGGAACGCGTGAGCCAGGCCGAAGCGGTGGTTGGTGCCGCCGCCCATGCGGACCGCGTAACGGTCGAACGGACGGAGACCGGGCACCGTTTTACGCGTGTCCAGGATCTCGGCGTGCGTGCCCGAGACGGCCTTCACGTACGTCCGGGTCATCGTCGCGATTCCGCTCATCCGCTGCAAGAGGTTCAGGGCGATGCGCTCGGCCGAGAGGACGGCGATGGCGGGCCCCTCGATCTCGGCCAGAACGGCGCCGGGCTGCACGAGATCGCCGTCCGCGGCCCGCAGCACGCAGCCCGCCGGCGGATGCGGAAACGCGAACAGGCGGGGCAGGAACGCGAGGCCGCAGACGACGGCCTCCTCCCGGCACACCATGCGCGCCGAGACGCGCGCCGAAGGGCCGAAGACGGCCAGGGACGTGATGTCCTCCCCGTCCTCGGCGAAGGCGCGCGAGAGAAGATCGTCCAGGGCGTCGAGGAGTTCGCGGGAAAGCCGCACGGCTCGCGATTGTACGGTGCGCAAGCCGGAACCCGAGCGGGCGGAAACGTGCAAAGCCCTGGAGCGGGCCGCGAGACGATTCGTCCCGCCTGGGACAGCCTTCGTCCCCCACCCCCGGCCAGGGCGGCCGGCGGGGGCCATAATGTAAGCCCACCCTAGCGCGGCCCCGCCTGGGGCCGATCCCCCTTCGATTCTGTTCCGCGGCGACCGTCACTGCTCTGCCGCAAAACTTCCCGAGGAAAAGGAGCCCATCTGGTGAGAGGAACCCGACCCATTCGAACCGCCGCGCTCGCGGCCGCCTTCGCGTGCCTCACAGCCCCCGCCGCGCGCGCGGAAGAGGGCATGTGGATGCCGCAGCAGATCCCCGACCTCGAGAAGAAGCTCAAGGACATGGGCTTCACCGGCGACGCGAACGCCTTCGCCGACCTCACCGGCTACCCGATGGGCGCCGTCGTGTCCCTCGGCGGGTGCAGCGCCTCGTTCGTCTCGCCCGACGCGCTCATCGTGACGAACCACCATTGCATCCAGGGGGCCCTCCAGTTCAACAGCAAGCCCGAGAAGAACCTGCTGAAGGACGGTTTCCTTGCCCGCACGAAGGAAGAGGAGCTCTCCAACGGCCCCGGCTCCCGCGTCTTCGTGACGACGGCCGTCACCGAGGTCACCAAGGAGATCACCGGCGGCATCGACTCCTCGATGCCCGACCGCAAGCGTTATGACCTCATCGACAAGCGCGTCAAAGAACGGACCGCACAGTGCGAGAAGTCGGGCCTCCGCTGCCGCGTGGCCTCGTTCTTCGGCGGACTCAAGTACTTCGAGCTCGCGCAGATGGAGATCCAGGACGTCCGTCTCGTGTACGCGCCCGACGCCGGCATCGGCGTCTTCGGGGGCGAGACCGACAACTGGCAGTGGCCGCGCCACACGGGCGACTTCTCGTTCTACCGCGCGTACGTGAGCAAGGACGGCAAGGCCGTTCCGTACTCGAAGGACAACGTTCCCTACAAGCCCAAGCACTTCCTCAAGGTCTCGCCCCAGGGCGCGAACCCCGGTGACCTCGTGTTCGTCGCGGGCTATCCGGGCCGCACCGAGCGCCACCAGACGTACCAGGAAGTGAAGAGCACCACGGAGTGGTCCTACCCGCTCGTGATCCGCCGCTACACCGACTACCTCGCCATCCTCGACGAGGTCTCCAAGGGGAACCCCGAGACGGCCATTCGCGTGGCCACCAAGGTGCGCGGGTACGGAAACTCCCTCACGAACCGCAAGGGCATGCTCCAGGGCCTCGTGAAGGGCGGCATCCTCCAGAAGAAGGAGCAGGCCGACCGGGAGCTCCGCGCGTGGATCGACGCGGACGCTGGCCGGAAGAAGGCCTACGGCAACGTTCTCCCCGAGCTGGACCGAATGGAGGCCGAGGACGCCCTCACGCGCGACCGCGACTCCGCGTTCGGTGCCCTCTACGCCGTGTCGGGCTACCTCTCGACGGCCGATCAGCTCTATCGCCTCTCGCTCGAGCGCGGCAAGAAGGACCTCGACCGCGAGCCCGAGTTCCAGGAGCGCAACTGGACGCGCCTCAAGGAAGCGGCCGACCGCGCGCAGCGCTCGTACGACCGCAAGGCCGACCGCGCGCTCATGCGCTACGTGATGATGGACGTCGCGAAGCTCTCGGCCACCCAGCGCGTCGCCGGCCTCGACAAGGCGTTCGGGCTCTCGGCCGGCATGGACGACAAGGCCGCCGCGGCCGCGATCGACGCCAAGCTGGAAGCCCTTTTCGGCAACACGAAGATCGACGACAAGGAATTCCGGCTCGGCCTCTTCGACAAGAAGACGGCCGACATCCTCGCCACGAAGGAACCCTTCGTCGAGCTCGCCGTCGCCCTCCACCCGTTCGGAGAGGAGCAGCGCGAGAAGCGGAAGGCCCAGGCCGGCGCCGCGCAGCGTCTCCGTCCGCTCTACATGAAGGCGCTCCTCGAGAAGTCCGGCGGCCTCGTGGCGCCCGACGCGAACTCCACGCTCCGCGTGACGTTCGGCCGCGTCCAGGGCGTCACGCCCCGGGATGGCATGATCTACACGGCGCAGACGACGATGCAGGGCATCGTCGACAAGGCGACGGGCACGGGCGACTTCAATGCCCCGAAGAAGCAGCTCGACGCCATCGCGGCGTTCAAGAGCGGCAAGAAGCCGAGCATGTTCGCGGATCCGCGGCTCGGCGACGTCCCCGTCAACTACCTCTCGAGCGTGGACACCACGGGCGGCAACTCGGGCTCGGCGACGATCAACGCCAAGGGCGAGCTCGTTGGACTTCTCTTCGACGGCACGTTCGACACGATCGCGTCGGACTTCCTGTACGACCCGGTGAAGACGCGCTCGATCCACGTCGACACCCGCTACATGCTGTGGGTCATGTCCGAGGTGGACGGCGCCACCAACCTCCTCGACGAGCTCGGCGTGACGAGCAAGGTCAATCAGCCGAAGATGTAAAAGGCCGGAATCGCCTCCGGCGCTGGAATTCAAGGAACACTCTCGGGGGAATCCGGCGACGGGTTCCCCCGTTTCATTTCGAGGAGGTTCCCTCTTGACCGTTGTTCTCTGGGTCCTCGCGGCCTGCCTGGTGCTCCTCGGGCTGGCAGGCACCGTCCTGCCGGCCCTGCCCGGCGCGCCGCTCGTTTTCGCCGGGCTCCTCCTCGCGGCCTGGATCGACGGTTTCCAGAAGGTGGGGATCTTCCCGCTCGTGATCCTGGGCTTCCTCACCGTGCTCACGCTCGTGGTCGACGTCGTCGCGACCGCGCTCGGCGCGAAGAAGGTGGGCGCCTCCAAGAGCGCCATCGTGGGCTCGGCGATCGGGACGGTCGTGGGGCTCTTCTTCGGGATTCCGGGCCTCCTCCTCGGGCCGTTCGTGGGCGCGCTCCTCGGCGAGTACTCGGCGCGCAAGAACTGGGAGCAGGCGGGCAAGGCCGGGCTCGGCACCTGGCTCGGAATCGTGCTCGGAACGGCCGTGAAGCTCTCGGTCCTCTTCTTCATGCTCGGCCTCTTCGCCCTCGCCTACATCTTCTGAGTGAGATCCCGGCCGGTCGCGACACTTTCCCGCGATGCGGCGGATCGTGTGGGGTTTGCTCTTCCTTCTCCGTCTCTCTTCCGATGCCGACCTCCTGAGCGATGCCAACCGTCCGCACGCGGTCGGAGAGGTGAAGGGCACTCTCTCGTGGGGACTCCCGCTCCGCGAGGGCACCAGGCCCGACGAGACCTCGGCCGTGCTCTTCGACGGCGAGGCCGCGGGCCTCCGCTGGGAGCTCCCGAAAGAGACGCCGATCAGGGCGATCGCTCTCATGGCCGACGGCGACGACACGTACCTCGTGGGCCTCTCGCGAGACGGACGCACGTGGAGCCTGGCGGCCCGCGCGCTGCCTGAAAAGGGAGCGGGCCTGAGAACGCGGTACGCCACTCTCCCCCCGGGGACGACGGCGCGCTTCCTGCGCGTTCACGCGCAAGGCGGTGACGGGCACTACGCCGTCGCGCGGGTGAGCGCGACTCGAGAGCTTCCTCCGGTGTGGCCCCCGAAGATCCTGCGCGAGACCGGCGCCGAGCTGGATCCGGCTCTCGAGGCCTCGTGGAGGAGCTTCTCACCGGGGGAGGCCGAGCGGCGCATCGGCCTCGGTCTCGGCCTCCTCTGCGTGGGCGTGGGCCTTCTCGCGGCTGTCTTCTTCTACCGCGAGAGCGCGAACAGCACCGCGAGGATCACGGCCACGAGCGCGCCGATCTTGATCCACGAGAACGGGGCGTGACCCGAGACCTTCCCGGTCGCGCCGTTCACGAGAAACCGATAGCTCTTTCCGCCGTACTGGTACGCCGCGATCCAGAGCGGGAAGAGCGCGCTCTTGTACGCGATGCCCGAGAACGCCGTGCGCACCGCGAGGCCGCGCTGCGTGTCGCCGGGCACGGCGGCCGAGCACGCGGCATGGATTTCCTCCCGCATGCGCCTCTCCGCGTCCTTCAGCGCCTCGGCGAGCTCGACGGCGTACTCCTCGGCGAGGAACCCCGAGAGGTACTGCGCGTCGTAAGGCGTCAGGTTCTGCGTGGGGAAGGGCTCGATCTCCTGAGCGAGGCCCTTGTCGAGACCCCGTGAGGCCCCGACGGGCAGGTCGTCGAAGAACTTCTCGAGGAACCCGCTCGCGGGCTCCCAGCGCACGCGCCGCTCCTCGCGGAGCACGCGCTGCCCGTTCTGGATCGCCTCGACCTGCACGGAGTAGTAGAAGCCGGCCTCGGCCGTCCATGCGCTGTCGGTCGCGGCGTCGAACGTCCAGAACGGGATGTACATGCCGAGGAGCTCGGCCACGGAGGACTTTTTCGCGAGGTCGTTCGGACGGAACCAGAGCCCCGAGATCCACTCCCGGAACTTCGCCGTGGCGGTGTTGCGGTCCACCGCGAACGGCACGACGCCCTCGGGCCTCACGAGGGTTTCGTCGGGTGGCGCCTCGACCACCGACGGCGCTCCGCAGAACGCGCACTTGCTGGCCGCGATCGCGGGGGGCAGCGAGGTCTTCGCGCCGCACGTGCGGCACGAGAAGACTTTTCTCTCGATCCCCCAGCCGACGCTCTTCTTCTGGGCGAGGCCCTCCTCGATCGGGCGCTCGACGACCGTCTCCGCCGTCTGCGGCCGATCCTGCACCACGCCGCAGAACGGGCACTTGGGGGCAGCTACGGTGGCGCTCCACGTGACGTCGGCGCCGCAGCCGGAGCACGGGAAGCGGCGGACCTTGGCCGTCAGGGGAGGAGGAGCGCTGCCCGCGCCGTCGGCGCGGGCAGCGAACGAAGGTGCCGTGTCCAGGGTCACCGCGCGGGCGGCGGGGGCGGAGGCGGCATTGCCGACGCGCCGCCCGAGAGCTCCTCGAACGTCGCGACCGGTGCCCAGCCGGCGGCCCCGGGCCGCCAGGCCATGGCCGAGGACGCCACCTGGCCGGCGGCGACCATCTGCTTGAGAGCGTCGTCGGTGTAAGGGCCGTACGTCTTGCCGTCCACGGCGATCGACCAGCGCGCGCCACCCGAGGCGGGCGGCGGCGGGGGAGCGGAGCCCGTCGGGGGCGGCGGGGGAGCGCCATACGCCGGCGGCGCGGCCGGCTGCTGGAAGGCCGCACCCATGGCGTGGCCCATCGCGATGCCCGCGCCGAGCCCGACGCCCGCGCCCGCGGCTCCGCCGGGCTGCTGCGCCGCGAGCTTGATGGCGTCGGCCGTCTGGAGCTGCGTGTACTTGCCGAGCTTGTCGCCGAGGACACCCAGCTTCGTGCGCTGGTCGATGGCCGCCTCGACCTCTTCGGGCAGCGAGACGTTCTCGATGATGAAGCGCGAGAGGTCGAGCCCGAACGACGCGAACTCGGGCGAGAGCTTCTGCTTGCCGAGGAGCGAGAGCTCCTCGTACTTGGACGAGATGTCGAGCGCCGCGACCTTCGACTCGGCGATGACGTCGGAGAGCTTGGAGAGGATCGTCGAGCGGAGCTGTCCGGTGATGTCCTCGGTGGACGTCACGCCGCGGGTGCCCACGATCGCGGCGAAGAAGCCCTTGGCATCGGCGATACGCATCGCGTACGTGCCGAAGGCCCGCACGCGGATCATCCCGAAGTCGGTGTCGCGCATCATCACGGGGTTCGCCGTGCCCCACTTGAGGTCCGTGAAGAGGCGCGTGTTGAAGAAGTAGATCTCCGCCTTGAACGGCGAGTTGAAGCCGTACTTCCAGCCACGCAGCGTGGTGAGGATCGGGATGTTCTGCGTCGTCAGCGAGTAGCGGCCCGGGCCGAAGAGGTCCGCGGCCTTGCCCTCGTTCACGAAGAGCGCGACCTGGTTCTCACGCACGGTGAGCTGCGCGCCCATCTTGATTTCGTGGTCCTGATCGGCGAACCGGTGGACGAGCGTGTCGTTCGTTTCGTCGAGCCACTCGACGATCTCGATGAACTCGCCCTTGATCATGTCGAGAATGCCCATTGCCGTCTCCTTTGCACGTCGACCCGTACGTCCGGACGGCGCGTGCACCGGGAGTTTACGGAACCGCGCGCCGGATGTTCCGGGAAGGCCCCTTCAACCCAAAATACGGCCTGTCTATTCCCGGAAGCTCCCATCCTTCCGCAAGACGGACACGAGCGCCGCGGTCACGGCGGGATCCCAGAGGCCGGCGTTCGTTTCCCGCGTCAGGAGCGAGAGCGCCTCCCGGGTCGAGAGGGCCCGCCGATAGGACCTCTCCGAGGTGAGTGCGTCGAACGCGGCCGTGAGCCCCAGGATGCGCGCGGAGAGGGGCACGGCCTCTCCGGAGAGACCGGCGGGAAAGCCCCGTCCGTCCATCCGTTCGTGGTGGTGACGGATCGCCGGAAGCGTGCGCGCGAGGCTGGTGAGCGGCGCGAGCACCTCGGCGCTCCTCACGGGGTGCTCCCGCAGGATCGCCCACTCGGACGCCGAGAGAGGGCCGGATTTCTTGAGGATCGACTCGGGCACAGCGACCTCGCCCAGGTCGTGCAGCAGGCCCGCGACGCGAAGGTCCTCGCACTCGGCCTCGGAGAGCCCCAGCGCGAAGCCCACGTTCTGGGCCAGGAGCCCCGTGCGTTCGGCGTGGCCGCGGGTCGAGGGATCCCGCGCCTCGACAGCGGAGGCGAGCGAGAGGATGACCGCCTGGTGCTCCTCAACGCCGCGGAGCCGGGCCGTGAGACGGAGCAGCGATCTCACGCGGGTGGTGAGCTCGGGTCTCTGTACGGGGAGCGCGAGGACGTCGTCGGCGCCGTGGCGGTCGCCGCCCGTGCTGGCCAGGAGATCCTCGGCGGGCACGAGGACGAGGAGCGGCAGCCGGCGCGTCGCGTCGAGCGATTTCAGCTCGCGGCACGCCGAGGCGCCGTCGCCCGAGAGCCGGCCGTCGAGGATCACGAGGTCGAAGCGCGTTCCCGCGGCGAGCTCGGCGGCGCCGCGCACGGTTTCCGTCACGGTCACGTGATGCGACCCGCCCTCGAGCATCTCGCGGAGAGCCTCGCGTGCTCGCGCGTCGTGCACGAGGAGGATCCGGCCCGAGGCCGGCGCCTGCGGAACGGGCAGGAGGTCGTCCCACGCGGGCAGGGCCTCGCCCTCGGCCTCCAGCCCGTGCGCGACGAAGTCCTCCACGAGGTCCCGGTGGAACTCGCCGGCCATCGCGGCGAAGCGCAGACGTGAGGTCGCGTCGGCCCGGCTCGCGCCCGACCTGTGGAGCTCGTCGTGGAAGTTCGCGAGCGCGACGATCTCGACGGGGAGCGAGAGCTCCGAGCCCGAGAGCGCGTCGGGGAAGCCCGAGCCGTCGAGCCTCTCGTGGTGGTGCCTGATCACGTCCCTCACGACGGCGAAAGAGCGCAGCGGAGCGAGGATCTCCTCGGCCAGCTCGGTGTGCTCGCGAAAAGCCGGGTCCAGATTGCCGGCGGCGAGGACCGAATCCGAGAGGCCCAGCTTGCCGAGATCGTGGAGCATCGCGGCGCGGCCCACGACCTCGATCTCGACGGGCCAGAGCGCGAGGTGGTGGGCCAGCCGCAGCGCCCGCGCGGCGACGCGCTGGCCGTGGCCGGCGCCGCCCTTGACCTTGGATTCGAGCAGCCCCTGGAGCGCGATCACGATCGACTCGGCGCCGTCCAGCTCGCGCGCGAGCCGCGAGAGCCGCACGAGGGTGCGCACGCGCGAGCGGAGCTCCACCTCCGAGACGGGCTTCGTGAGGAAGTCGTCGGCGCCCGCGGCGAGACCCCGGGCGCGTTCGGCGACGCCTGAGAGAGCCGTCGCGAGGATCACGGGAATGCCGGCGGTCCGCTTCTTCGCCTTGAGCCGGGCCAGCGTGCCGAAGCCGTCGAGCCGCGGCATCATCACGTCGAGGACGATCGCGTCGGGACGGGCGAGCTCGACCGCGGCCAGGGCCGCCTCGCCGTCGGCCGCGGTGGTGATGTCGTAGCCGTCCTCCGCGAGGAGCGCCTCGAAGAGCTCGAGGTTCTGCTCCTCGTCGTCCACGAGGAGGACGCGGCCCGCAGGCTCTCCCTTCGACATCGGCGGCATGTTAGCGCCGGGTCCGTGTAGAGTCGCGGGGACCTGCGGAAGGAGATCGCACGAAGAATTCCATCGTGTTCCCTCGCGGTCCGGGCCGGGCGGGGTGGACGTTCGGCGCGATGGCGATGCCGATGGCGCCGGCCCTTGCGATCGGCGCCTTCGGCGCCGGACGTCCGGCCGGACAACGGGGCCTCGACAAGCGGCGGACTCCCGCGGTTTCCCGGGGGA
>CAZXSG010000043.1:7640-11496 GCA_964643185.1 uncultured Holophagales bacterium | reverse complement strand
TTCGAGCCTCGGCGAGACGCGCCAAGGCCAGCCGGTAGCCCGCCTCCTGCTGGCCCGCCTGCGCGGCCGCCTTCTGGGCCGACGCGCCCACGCGCCGCCTCCGCGCGGCGGCCTCGCCGGTCTTCTCCGTCACGAGGTCGGGCAGGGTCCTCACCACGAGAGCCTCGTGGCGTCTCCGCGCCAGGGCCAGCTCGGCCTCCGCGCGGTCCCGCCGGGCCTCGGCCGTGCGGAACTCGTCGCGCGAGACGTAGCCCTTCGCGAGAAAGGGCGTGAGGCTCAAGAGCCGTTCCTTCGCCTCGCGGGCGTCGCGCTCTTTCTCGTCGAGGTCGTTGCGGGACTCCTCGAGCGCGAGGTCCCGGCGCACGGCGAGGAGCGCGTCGCGCTCTCTCTCGGCCGTCTCGGCGCTGCGGTTCGCCTCGTCGGCCTCGGTCGCGCTCCCCGCCTTTCCCGCGTCCAGCGCGAACCGGGCCTGCGCGCTCTCTTCGATGAGCTCGGTGACCCGCGCGCGCGCGGCGGCCTCCTCGCGCCGGAAGGGGGCGTCGTCGAAGCGCAGCACCACGTCGCCGGGGGCCACGAGGGAGCCCTCCTCGGCCAGGAACACGAGCTTCATCTCGAGGCCCGGAACCTCGACGCCGTAGACGTCGGAGCTCTCGGGGAGCAGGGTCCCCGCGAACGGCACGCTCTCCTCGAGGCTGCCGCGCACGACGCGCCACTCCCCTTCGCGCGGGCCGAACGGCCGCAGCACCGCGGCGCCCAGGAAGACGAACACCGCCGCGAACAGGATCCCGACGAGCCGCCTCGGGGAGGGAGCGAGGAACCGGCGGAGGGCGTCTCTCGGGTTCATGGGAGCTCGGTGAAATTCTGCGGCAGGAGGCGCCCGGAAGCGAACAGGGCATCCAGGGTGGCCAGCACGATCTCGCGGCGGGCGCGAAACGCCAGGAGCCGCGCGTCGTTCAGAGACGTGTCCGCGTCCACGACGTCGAAGTTGCTCGAGAGCCCCTTCTCGAAGCGGAGCTGGGCCACCTCCCGCTGCATCTCGGCGTCCGCGAGCGAGAGCTCCGCGATCTCCAGGTTCGTCTCCGCGGTCGCGACTCGACGGTACGCGCGGAGAACCTCGCGGGCCAGATCCTCCTCGAGGAGCGTCGCGTTCCGCCGCCGCGTCTCGAGCTGCACCTCGGCGATCCGCGTCTGGGCGAGGTTGGGTCCCACGTTCACGTCGTAGCGCGACGTGAACGCGAAGCCGAGAGAGCCCTTCGCGCTCCGCGACGCCGACGAGAAGTCGTCTCCCGTGCCCACGCGGTCGTAGACTCGGAGCCCGTCGAGGGAGGGCAGGAGAGCGCTGCGGGAGACCCGGAGGCTCGCCTTCGCATCCTCCACCTGCGCGCGCGCCTCCACGGCCTCGAGCCGGCGGTCGCGAACCTCCTCGAGGGCCTCTTCGAGCGGCGGCAGCCGCACCGGGATCGGTGGGCTCCCGTCCAGGCAGAAGTCCGCGTCGGGACTCAGGCCGAGGGTGCGGCGAAGCGCATCGCGGGCGTCGGCGAGCGCGTTCGCCGAGGAGCTCTTGGAGAGCGCGGCCTGGGAACGCAGCTGCCGTGCGCGGAGCACATCGAGACGCGAAACGGAGCCCGCCGCGAAGCGCGCCTCGCTGAACGCGAGCAGCCGTTCGGCCCGCGTCTCGGCATCCTCGGCCACGCGCAGCGTCTCCTCGCTCTCGATCACCGAGAGGAGGCTTTGGTAGACGAACACCACGGTCCTCTGGCGGGCCACCTCGAAAGAGCGCCGTTGGCTCTCGGCCGCGCGGTCGGCCACGCGGAGCGGCTCCCGCGAGACCGCCGGGTCCGCGCCCCTGAGGAGCGGCTGAGAAAGCGTCGCGCGGTAGGTCGCCGTGGTGTCGCTCGTGGGGGCGAGGTCGCTCTGCCGGTACACGTTGCCCGAGAGAGAGAGGACGGGTCCGAAGGGCGTGCGCTCCTCGAGCGTGAGCCCGTAGGACGAGGAGCGCGGGCCGTCCCCGCCGGACTGCGAGAGAGTCGGAACGATGCGGGGGAGATACGTGGCGCGGATGCCGGCGGCCGCGTACTCGGCCGTGCGGGCGGCTTCGGCCGACGTGAGGAGCTCGGGGTTTCGCGCGAGCGCGAGCCGCACGGCCTCGCCCGCCGAGAGAACCGGAGGCGGCTCTTCGCCCCGGACGTCGAGGAACGAAAGAACCAGAGCGGAGACGATCGCGAGGCGGCTCATCGGGGCTACCCCTGGTGGAGCGCGGTGGCGGGGTCGATCCGCGCCGCCCGCCGGGCCGGGAGGATCCCGGCGGCGAGACCGATGACGGCGGCGATTCCGGCCAGGAGCGACGCGCCCGAGAGGGACAGCCAGCTCGTGCCCGCGCCCGGCTCGGCGAACGCGAGACTGGCGGCGATTCCGGCCAGCAGGCCGAGCGCGCCCCCGGACAGCCCCAGGAGAAGCGCCTCGCACTGGAACTGGAGCGCGATGTCCCGCGAGCGGGCTCCGGCGGACCGCCGGATCCCGATCTCCATGGTGCGCGCCGACACGGCGGCCGACTGGAGGTTCGAGATCGAGAGCATCGCCGAGAGCGCGGTCAGGGCGCCCACCACGAGAAGGAGCCGGTCGAGCGAGCGCCGCGTGGTCTTCCACTGGCGGAGCGTCTCGCGCGGAGAGATCACCTTCACCGCGCCGGTCTCGCCGTAGCGCCCCCCCTGGAGGGAACGAAGGACCCGGGCCGCGGCGAGCGCCTTCTCGGGCGAGGAGAAGCGCAGCACGGCGGCCGAGAGCGGCGTGCGCTCGGGCGGCTCGTTCGGGGCGCCGGGCTCGGCCCCGAGCGGTACGAGGAGCGCACGGTCCCAGTCCAGCACGGGCAGCCCCGCGGCGCTTGCGGCCTCCGAGCGCACCGACTCGAGAGCGCCGACGACCTCGTAGGCCACGCCCCCCGCCGAGACGAGCGCGTCGCGCTGCGCCGTGCGGGCGTGCCGCTCCGCGAGGATCGAGCCCAGAACCGCGTACGGCGCCCGGCGTTCCGTGTCGAGCGGCGCGAGGAGGCGGCCTTCCCGCGCCCGCGCGGACACCAGGGTTCCGAGGGAACCCGAGACGGCCAGCACGGGGGCGGGGAAGGCGGTCCGGCCGAGCGACAACGAGCTTTCCCGCACCTTGATGAGGAGCGTGTCGGACGCCGAAACGAGCGCGGCCAGGCGCCACGCCTCACCGGATTCGATGGGGCGGGCCTCGTTCTCCGCGCTCACGAGCCAGAGGTTCGCGAGGCCGGCCTTCTCGAGGCGGGAGAGGACCGCCGCCCGGGACCGCTCCATGACCGAGAAGAGAGCCACGAGGACGGCCATCGACAGCGCGACGACGAGAATGCCGGCCCGCGACCGCACGCGGTCCGAACGCAGCGCGGCGACGGCGAGGAGAAAGGCCCTGGAGAGCGCGGAGGCTTCGCCTTCGACCGTTGGGCCCGGGAGGCGGCGGTTCACGACCGGCCGCTCCGGCAAGGACGGCCGGTGGGGGTTCCGGCCCGGGCCGCGGTTCGCCGCATCCGGGCCGTTATACTCCGCGCCCGTCCGGAGGGCGCACATGGCAGACATCGACGACCTGGGAAAAGCGAAGGAAGAGGAATACTTCCTCAGGAAGGAGCGCGAGCTCCTGAACCGCCTGCGCTCGGCAGCCACGGAGGTCGAACGGCGCAGGCAGCTGGGTGAGGCGCTCTCGGGCGTCGACGACGAGATCGTGCCGCTCCTCGCGGAGCTGGGTGTGGCCGACGTTCTGGCCGTGATCCACCTCGTGCCGCTCGTGCAGGTGGCCTGGGCCGACGGACAGATCTCCGCCATCGAGCGGGACAAGATCCTGGGTC
>CAZXSG010000043.1:0-7630 GCA_964643185.1 uncultured Holophagales bacterium | reverse complement strand
ACCAAGGTCCTCTCGCAGCGGGCCGGATCCGGCACCGGGTTCGTCGCGCTCGAGAAGATTCTCACCACGCAGCCGCCCGCGAGCTTTTTCTCGACGTCTCTCGGGATCATCCGCAGTCTCCTCGCGGGCAACGCACAGGGCGCCGCGCAGGAAACCCAGGAGCTGGAAGGGCTGATGACGGAGATCGCGACCTCCTCGGGAGGGATCCTCGGGTTCGGCTCCATCTCCCCGGAGGAGCGCGCGGCCATCCGCCAGGTCGTCGGCGAGCTGTCCAAGGAGCGCGCGGAGCAGGTCCAGCAGAGCATTCACCCCGTCGTTTGAGCCGGGGCGTCGAGATGCACGACGTCCTCGCTGCCATCGGGAACACGCCGCTCGTGAGGCTGACGCGCCTCGCGGCGGCGGCGCCCCACGTCGCCGTGTACGGCAAGGCCGAGTTCCTGAACCCCGGCGGCAGCGTGAAGGATCGTCCCGCCCGCGCCATGATTCTCGACGGCCTCGCGCGCGGGCTCCTCACGCCGGGCAAGACGATCCTCGAGGCCACGTCGGGCAACACGGGCATCGCCGATGCGATGCTCGGGGCCGCGCTCGGCTTTCCCGTGCTCCTGTGCCTTCCCGCGAACGCGGGCCCGGGCCAGCGGGGTTTCCTCAAGGCGTTCGGGGCCCAGCTCGTCCTCACGAGCCCGCTCGAGGGAACCGACGGCGCGGCGCGCAGGGCCCGCGAGATGGTCGCCGCCGAGCCGGACCGCTTCTTCTACCCCGATCAGTACGCGAACGACGAGAACTGGCGCGCGCACTTCAGAACGACGGGTCCCGAGATCGTGCGCGACACCGCGGGCCGCGTGACGCACTTCGTCGCCGGCAGCGGAACTTCGGGCACGTTCGTCGGCACGAGCCGGGCGCTCAAGGCCGCGGTGCCCGGAGTGTCGTGCGTGTGGATGCAGCCCTCGGGGCCGCTCCACGGCTTCGAGGGGATGAAGCACTACGCGTCCACGGAGATCCCGGCGATCTACGACGCGACGCTCGCCGACGCGACCATCGAGGTCGAGACGGAGGAAGCCTGGGAGATCACGCGGCGGCTCGCGCGGGAGGAGGGCCTCTTCGTGGGCCCGTCCTCGGGCGCCAACGTCGCGGCGGCGCTGCGCCTCGCGGCCACGCTGCCGAAGGACCGTGAGTCCGTCATCGTGACGATCCTCTGCGACGGCGGCGCCAAGTACGTGGGCGAGAGGTTCTGGGAGGGCTGATGCTCGAGATCTCCCGCGACGGCCTCCGCGCCATCGAGGAGCACGGGCGTCGTGACTACCCCGACGAGTGCTGCGGCATCCTGCTCGGAATCGCGAACGGTGCCCACGCGCGCGTCGAGAGCGTGCGCGACGTGCCCAACGTGAAGGAGGGCGAGAGGAAGCGGCGCTTCGTGATCGCTCCGGGCGAGTACCTCGCCGCCGAGCGCGCGGCCCGCGAGGCCGGTCTCGCGCTCCTCGGCTTCTACCACTCGCACCCCGACCATCCCGCGCGCCCTTCGGAGTTCGATCGGGAGCACGCCTGGCCGAACCTCCATTACGTCATCCTGCGCGTCGCGCAAGGAGTTCCCGAAACGTCGACGAGCTGGGTGCTCGCCGAGGACCGCAGCGTCTTTCACGAGGAAGAACTCATCACAGGAGGCTGACCATGCCCAAGGTTTTCATTCCCACGCCGCTGCGTTCCTATGCCGGCGGGCAGGACTCCGTGGACTGCGAGGGCGTCACCGTCGCCGAGGTCCTCGCGGATCTCACGGCTCGCCACAAAGGCCTCGAGAAGCACCTCTTCGACGAGGCGGGCGCGATGCGCAGCTTCGTGAACGTCTACCGGAACGACGAGGACGTGCGCTATCTCGAGAAGGAGAAGACTTCCCTCGCGGCGTCGGACACGCTCTCGATCGTGCCCTCGATCGCTGGCGGTCTTACCGGACCGCGGGGATCCAGCTAGTGGCGTCCCTCGTCGAGAAGGTCGCGGGCTCGACCGCGCTCTCCAAGGAGGAGTTTTCGCGCTACGCGCGCCACCTCATCATGCCGGAGGTGGGTCTCGCGGGGCAGACGAAGCTCAAGGCCGCGAAGGTGCTCTGCGTGGGCGCGGGCGGGCTCGGGTCGCCGCTCGCGCTCTACCTCGCGGCCGCGGGCGTCGGCACGCTCGGCATCGTGGATTTCGACGTCGTGGACGCCTCGAACCTGCACCGGCAGGTGCTCCACGGCACCAAGGACGTCGGGCGTCCGAAGCTCCAGAGCGCGATCGACCGCCTCGCCGACACGAACCCGAACGTGAACGTCGTGCCGCACGAGGTCGCGCTCACGTCCGAAAACGCGCTCGACATCGTCGCGGGCTACGACCTCGTGGCCGACGGCACCGACAACTTCCCCACGCGTTACCTCGTGAACGACGCGTGCGTGCTGCTCGGTAAGCCCAACGTCTACGCGTCGATCTTTCGCTTCGAGGGCCAGGCGTCCGTATTCGGCGCCCCCGGCGGACCGTGCTACCGCTGCCTCTACGGCGAGCCGCCTCCGCCGGGGCTCGTGCCGTCCTGCGCCGAGGGCGGCGTGCTGGGCATCCTGCCCGGGCTCCTCGGCGTGATCCAGGCGACCGAGGTCGTGAAGCTCGCCCTCGGCGTGGGCCAGCCTCTCGTCGGGCGCCTGCTCCTCGTGGACGCGCTGTCGATGAAGTTCCGGGAGCTCAAGCTCCGCAAGAACCCGGCGTGCCCGGTGTGCGGCGAGAACCCGACGCAGAAGACGCTCATCGACTACGAGCAGTTCTGCGGAATCCCGAAGCAGCGCGCCGAAGAGCAAAAGCAGAGCGCGCTGCCGGCGATCACGGTGGAAGAGCTGCGCGACCGGCGCGCGCGCGGTGACGATTTCGTGCTCGTGGACGTGCGGGATCCCCACGAGCTCGAGATCTCGGTGCTGCCGGGCTCCGTGAAGATCCCGCTCGGCGAGCTGCCCGCGCGGGTGGGCGAGCTGTCCACGGCGGACGAGATCGTCGTCCACTGCAAGATGGGCGGGCGGAGCGCGCAGGCCGTGCAGTTCCTTCTGGACTCGGGCTTCCGCAAGGTCTGGAACGTCACCGGAGGCATCAACGCGTGGGCCGAGCGCATCGACCCGAGCCTCCCGAAGTACTGAACCCGGACCCCTCGTTCTTCGTATCAACAGACATGGTCAAGGTTCTGCTGTGGCTCCTCCTCGCCGTCGTGTGCTGGCCGCTCGCGATCGTGGTGCTGGTGCTGTATCCGGTCTTCTGGCTGCTCGCGCTGCCGTTCCGCATCGCCGGCTGGGCGATCGGCGGCTCGCTGCTTCTCGTGAAGGAGCTCCTGTTCCTGCCTGCTCGCTGCGTGGGCTCGTTGGCGCGAGGCTGAGTTTGATCCTGGGGGTTTCTCGACTCCGCGTTCGTTCTAGCGATAGCGGTAGAAGGGAGCCCGCGAGAGCAGGTAAAACGCGAGGAGCACGACGAGCCCGGTGACGACGGCGGCCGCCGTCGGGAGGGATCGTTCCTCCTCCGGCCGCTTCCGGTCGAAGAAGAGGAGCAGACCCGTGACGATCGCGGGCAGCCCGCAGAGCAGGGCGCTCGTGAGCGGCCCCGCGTGGCGGCCGATGCCCCACCGCCACCTCACGAGCACCGCGAACGTGAGCGAGGCGAGCGACGCGAGGACGAGGAGCGTCCCGAGCAGGCCGCGCCGGAGCCAGCCTCTGGAAAAACTCGCGTCGCCCTCGAACTTTCGGGGGTCGGCCGCTTCGTCCTCGAGGACGACGACCGGGACGCGGGTCGGAGACGGCCGTTCCACTCCCGTTCACTCTGGTCGATCCCGCCTCCCGTGGCAAGCTAGAGCCGCCCATGCCCCCCGATTTCCAGCAGACCGAGGTCCTCGAGAAGGACGCGAACGGGATACCGCTGGCCCTGCCGCCGGAGGCTCCGCGGGAGATCGGAAGCTACGTGATCCAACGGGTTCTGGGCGAAGGCGGCATGGGTCGCGTGTACCTCGCGCGCGACACGAAGCTCGACCGGCTCGTCGCGCTGAAGGTTCTGAGGCGCGGCGAGCCGGACCTCCAGCGCCGGTTCGTGCAGGAGGCGCGCGCGCAGGCGCAGGTGACGCACGAGGGCGTGTGCCGCATCTACGAGGCCGGCGAGCACGCCGGGACGGCCTACATCGCGATGGAGTTCATCGAAGGCAAGACGCTGTCGCAATCCTCGTGGGCGCTGCGACCCGAGGAGAAGATCGAGATCGTGCGCCGGGTGGCCGAGGCGCTCCACGCGGCGCATCGGGCCGGGCTCGTGCATCGCGACCTCAAGCCCGACAACATCATGGTCGTGCCCCAGAGTCAGCGGCCCGTGATCCTGGACTTCGGCCTCGCCCGCCAGCAGGCCGCGTCGGCCACGCTGACCGTGGCCGGCCTGATCGTGGGAACGCCCGCCTACATGGCGCCGGAGCAGGCGCTCGGGCAGAACGAGCGCATCGACCGCCGCACCGACGTCTACGCGCTCGGCGTCACCCTCTTCGAGCTCTTCACGCGGCGGACGCCGTTCCACGCGGGCTCGGCCGCCGAGCTGCTCCTGAAGATCGTCAACGAGGAGCCACCGCGACTCCGCACGCTCGTGCCCGCGGCCTCGAGAGACCTCGAGGCCATCGTCGCCCGCTGTCTCGAGCGGCAGCCCGGCCATCGCTACGACTCCGCGCTCGCTCTGGCCGAAGACCTTTCCCGGCTCGCAGCCGGGCTGCCCACGCAAGCCCGGCCTCTCTCCCGGCGGGAGACCCTCGCCCGCGCGCTGAAGCGGCATCGGCTGGCGGTGGGGCTCGGCCTCGTCGCGCTCCTCGTCGCGGGCGGTCTCCTGGCCTCCGCGCTCTCGGCGCGCCGCGACGCGCTCGAGCGCGCCCGCGTGGCGCAGCGCTTCGGGCAGGAGGCCGAGCGCATCGAGTCGCTCGGGAGAACGAGTGCGATGCTGCCCGTCCACGACGTGCGCCGCGAGCGAGCGGCGTTCGCGAAGAAGGCCCTGCTGCTTTCGGGCGAGGCCTCCCGGCTCGAGGCCTCGCGCAGGGCTCCGGCGCTCCTCGCCGTGGGGCGCGCGTTCCTGGCGCTGGACCAGCCGCGGCTGGCCCGCGAGGCCCTCGAAGCGGCCTGGAACGCGGGTTTTCAGACGCCCGAGACCGCCCTCTCGCTCGGCCTCTCGTACGGCAAGCTCTTCCAGGCCGAGCTGGCGCGGCTCGACCGGCTTCCCAGGGAGCTCCGTGGGAAGAGGCGTCTCGAGCTCGAGAAGGAGCTGCGCGCTCCCGCTCTCACGTACCTCGGTCTCGCGACGAACGCCGAGACCGCCGAGAGCCTGCTCCTCGCCGGAAGCGTGGCGCTCTACGACGGGCGCTACGCGGAGGCCGCCGCCCAGGGGCGCTCGGCGGCGGAGCGGTCCCCGGGCTCGTGGGAGGCTCTCGCGCTCTCGGGTGAGGCCAGCCTTCTCTCGGCCGCGAAGCTCTCCGAGACGGGCGACGTCGCCGGCGCCGGCCGGGCCTACGACGAGGCCGCGGCCCTTCTCCGCAAGGGGCTGAACGTCGCCCGCTCGGAGCCCTCGCTCGCCCGCCTGCTCACCCTCACGCTCGCCAAGCGCACCGAGGCTCTCGTGCTCTCGGGACAGCCCGGTGCCGAGGCGTTCCGGGAGGCCTCGGAGGCCGCGCGCACCGCCCGCAGCCTGGATCCCGACGACGGGGAGGCGTACCGGCTCGAGGCGCTGGCGCTCTTCTGGAGGGGCGAGGAGCTCTACGCCGAGGGCAAGGACTCGGCGCCGTCTCTCCTGGAGTGCATCCGCCTCGCCGAGGAGGGAATGCGCCTCGCGCCCGCCGACCCGGCTCCGTTCAACCTCGCGGGCAGCGCGCTCGGCAGGCTCGGCGACGTAATGGCCGCGCGGAAGGAGGATCCGCGCCCGTACTACCGCAGGGCGGCCGCGGCGGTGAGGAAGGCCCTCGATCGAAACCCCCAGCACCCCGCGGCGCTCGCGAACCTCGGTCTTGCCGAGCAGAGCCTCGGCGACGAGGAGGCCGCGCGGGGCGGCTCCCCGGTCGCGGCCTACGCGGCGGCCGTGGCGGCGTTCGACAAGGCCATCGAAAGCGCGCCCGCGCTGGCGAGCGCGCTCGCCAACAAGGCGAACCCGCTCGTGGGCCTGGCCGAGTGGCAGCACCGCGGCGGCGAGGATCCCGGCGCCGCGCTCACGGCCGCCGAAGAGGCCTGCCTCGAAGCCCTGAGGCGGAACCCCAGCGAGTCCCTCGCGATGAACAACCTCGCGTACGTGTACCTTCTGCGCGCGCGGTTCGCGGCCGCGGCGGGTGGAGCGTCCGAGGATGCGGCGCGCCACTTCCAGATGGGTGAGGAGGCCTACGAGAAGGCGCTTGCCGCCCGCCCGACGAACCTCGAGAGCCTCCGCAGCCTCGCCGGGCTCCTGGAGGAGCGCGCCGCCTGGGAGAAGAAGCGGGGCGCCGATGCCTCGGGGGTGCGTCAGCGCCTGGCCGGTGTCTTTGCGCGGGCGCGCGCCCTGGAGCCGGGCTGCGACTTCTGTCCGCCCCGCTGACCGTCGCGAACGGCGACGTCGCGTTTCCGTTCGGGATGTAGATTCCCGGGAGATGACGGAACAGACATGACGGAACAGCAGTTCGACCGGGTGCTCCTCGGTCTCATCCCGGTGGTGCTCGGGTTCTTCACGGCCTTCCTCGCCCTGCTCCTCGTGTTCCGAACGACGAAGTCGGAGGCGCACGAGCTCCGGGGCCGGGGAGTCCAGGCCCTCGTGGCGTCGATGACCGGGGGCATGCTCATGCTCGGCGCGGCCTCGGGTCAGCTCCCGTGGTGGCTCGTGGCCGCGCTCTTCACACTCACCGGAATGCTCGTGTTCCCGGGCTTGAAGGATCCCTCGTCCCGCGAGGACCGCTTTCTCACGGTGGCACTCGTGGTGCTCGCCATGCTCTCGGCCGTCAGCGCGTTGCTCCTCGGGACGAAGTGAGGACGCCTACTTCCGAAAAAGAGCGTCGAAGGCCGAGCGGGCGCCGTCGGGAGAGGGCTGAGCGCTGCGGCCGCGCAGGTCGAGCGTCACCGAAGGCGCGTAGAGCGCGCACTCGTTGAACTTCGTTTTCGAGGCGATGGGCGCCGGGATCTCCTTCAGGCACTGGAAACGCGCGGCCCCGTCGAAGTAGCGGCACTGCTGGCAGGAGTGGAGCGCGGCTCCGCACTTCCTGCACGCGGCGGTGACCGCGAACTCGATATCGGATTTCTCGCCGCAGGCCTTGCAGCGGAACACCTCGTCGCGGTCGCGGTCGGCCCCCCGTCCCTTGGGGGCACTTTGGAGCCGGGCCGCGCGGTGCGCTTCACATGCCTGTCGAAGTCGCGGTCGGCCACGTCGTTGAGGCAGCAGCCCGCGCTGCGCATGAGGATGGTGCCCAGCACGAACACCGTCACCAGATGCCAGCCGGGGAAACCACCGGCCGCCACCCACAACGCGCTCAGGCTGGGCCAAAGCAGCAGCAACCAGCCCGCCGGACGGTCCCAGCGGATCAGGTCGAGATACAAACGGAATTTTTCAGCCACGGCGATGGCTCACTGCGCCATCGCGCTCACTCTTCAAGCAGCGAACGCAGCATCCA
>CAZXSG010000042.1:0-11647 GCA_964643185.1 uncultured Holophagales bacterium | reverse complement strand
CTGGCGAAAGCACTGGATCAAACTTTCGGCGACGGATGGGGCTATTATAAGGATATTTCGATTCGAAGCACCGCGACCTCCTTCTTCTTCGCGCTCCTGACCATCGCCTGGACGCGCCGGATGCATTTCTCGTGGAGACGCGCCCTGTCCTGGGCGGCTTTCGTCCTCGCCTTCAATCTGGCGGGCCTGATTACCTTCCGGCCCGTCCCCGATTTGCCGGTGCGGACCCGGGGCCCGCCGGCCGCGCCGGGCTCACGAGATCGGTGCGCTGGAGGGCGTTCGCCGACGATGCGTCCTCGCTCACGAGGACGACCAGCAGGTCCTGGGACGAAGCGGCGCCGAGCCGCGCCGTCGCGGGCGCCGCGAGCGGGGACACGTCGGACAGGACGACCTCGCTGAGCTCACTGCCGAGCGCTTCGCGATGCGGCGTCTCGCGGGGGAGGATTCTCTGCATCGAATGCGGTGCGCCGGCGAGGAGCGCTGGAGGGCGGCCGAAGCACGAGAACTGATAGCCGGCCGCGAGGCGACACTTCAGGGAGTAGGCATACGTCCACTGGAACAGGAACGCCTTGACGGTGAGCCCGGCCTCGAAGCCCACGTCGAACCCGCGGAGGACCTCGGGCCAGCCGAAGACCACCGTTCCCACACCGGCGCCGAAGACCTCCATGGAGAGGTTCGTGGTGAACAGCTCGCCCTTGAGCCCGAGCTTGAACGAGTTGTCGAGGTGTCCCGTCATCTCGCGCTTGAGGAGCGTCGTCCCGTCGGGCTTGAACGTCTCCACGTAGTCGAGCCCGCCGCCGAGCTTGATCTCCCCCGTGATCTTCGCGAGGGAGCAGGCCTTGGAGACCAGCGGGAGCTTGCAGATGCCGTCTGCCGCATTGAGACCGGGAAACATCGTGAGGAGGGGCTGTTCCCGGCTCAGCACGCCATGGCCCTCGAGGCCGAGCGAGGTCTTCGAGATGAGGAAGCCGGAGACCGGAGAGATCGTGTAGTCGGTGAGGCCGTGCGCGTTGAACACGATCTCCTGGCCGGCGACGAGGAAGCCCGACTGTCCCTGGCCGCGCGACCCGCCCGTACAGTCGGTCGCGTACGTGTTCTCGAAAGCGATCTGCGTTTTCTTCAGGCCGAACCGCTGCCCTCCGATGAACGGCACGAGCGAGGGTGGCGTGAACGTGACCTCGGGGATCGGCTCGACGGGAATCGCGACGCTCTGCGTGAACGTGGCCCGTCGAGGCTCGTAGTTGATGGCGCCCAGGAAGCCGCTGAAGGGAATGTGGATCGCGGCCAGGCTGGTCACCTCGGGAGCCGACGACACCTGATCGAGGTTGGTGGCGGTGACCGAGAGGTTCGTCAGCGTCACCGGACGCGCGGGGTCGTAGAGGAGGTCCGTGCCCGTCGACAGGACGAAGTCGGCCTGGGTGCCGCTCAGGGAGGCGAGATGCCCGGGACCGTCCGCGAGCTTGTAGCGGACGTTGCCGGGGACCGTGCCGTCCCAGTCCACGTTGGCGCGGAACGGCGTCGTGAGGGTGCGGCCGCCGAAGTAGCAGGGGCCGTACTGGCTCTTGATCGACTTGATGAACGGCTGGTTCTCCGGCGGGAACACGCGAAACGACTTCGTGAGGGGAGCCGAGCTTCCGGCGGCGTTCTTCGCGGTCAGGCGGACGAGGACGTCGCCCGAGGACGAGAACCGTGCCGTGTGGCTCCGCCCCGAGCCCTCGACCGTCCCGTTCGCGTAGACGTCCCATTCCCACTCGGACGGGAACCCCGCGGACTCGTCCTCGAAGCGAACCACCTCGTCGATGCGCGGGGCGGCGGGCACGATCCGGAAACGCGCCGTGGGCGGTGTCGCGGGAAGCACGGTCACCTGGCGGAGAGCGGACGCCGCGCGGGTCCCTTCGGCCACCACGAGCGTCACGGGATAGTTGCCGGGCAGCGCATAGGTGTGAACGGGGTTCGGCAGCGTGCTGATGCCGCCGTCACCGAACGTCCAGGTGAACGTCGTGGGCATTCCGTTCGAGCGGTAGCCAAAGCTGACGGGCGTTCCCGCTTTGGGATCGCGGATGTCCAGGAGGTCGATCTGCACCGTCAGCGCGCCGATCTCGGGCTCCTTCACCACGACCTCGGCGGTCTTCGTGTCCTCGCCGGTGGCGTTCCTCGCCGTCAGCGAGACGGAGTAGCGGCCTGCGGCCACGAACGTGTGCGTCGGGTTCTGCACGGTGCGAGCGGTGCCCGCGATGTTCCAGGCCCAGGACGTGGGCGACCCGGTCGAACGGTCGAGGAACGACACGGAGGCTCCGGCCACGGGCTCGGACGGCGCCCAGACGAAGTCGGCCTTGGGCCGCTCCTCGACGACGGGGACGTCGAGGAAATGGGTGCTCTGTCCGCGCGGGTTCGTGACCGTGAGCCGCACGCGATGGGTTCCCAGGATCAGGAAGCGGTGTGTGGGGTGCTGCGCGGAGCTCGTCCCGCCATCTCCCAGGAACTCCCACAGCCACGCGTTCGGCTGGCCCGCCGAGGTGTCACGAAAAGCGATGTCCTTGCCGACGATCGCGGGGTTCGGGCTGTAGTCGAAGCTGGCGACGGGAAGGCTCGCCACGGAGATGGGCCGCGTCTTCGTCTTGCTGCCCTGGGCATTCGTCGCGGTGAGAGAGACGTTGTAGACGCGCGCCTGCGTGAACGCATGCGAAGGGCTCGGCTGCGTGCTCGTCGCGCCGTCGTCGAAGCTCCAGAACCAGGACGTCGGGTTTCCGGTCGAGCGATCGAGGAAGCCCACGATCTGCCCCACGTCGGGGTCCTGGGGCACGAAGTCGAAATCGGTCTCCGGACCTTCGCCGGGCTGCACGACGAGGGACTTGATCGTCTGCTCGTTGCCGATCGTGAGGCTGATGACCTTGGTGCCGGGCGTCGCGAACGCGTACACGGGATTCGAAACCGTCGAGGACGCTTCGGCGTTGAACTGCCAGAACCGATTGCCCGGGATCTGGGGCGTGAGGTCGGTGAACGATATGGACTCTCCAATCCCCGGGGATGCGGGGGTCCAGGAGAAGTCGGGCCTTTCCACGGGCGCGCGAACGACGATCGTCTTCGTCTTCGTGAAGTCCTTCGGGCCGTGATGGAGCACGAGGGTGACCGTGTAGGTGCCGGGCTGCGCGTACGTGACCGTGGGGCTCTGCGTCGTGCTCGTGAGGCCGTTCCCGAGGTCCCAGGAGTGAGAGGTGGGCCCGTGCCAGGTGAGGGAGTCGTCGACGATCTGGACCGTCTCGCCCGCGATGGGCGATGCCGGGGAGAACGTGAACCCCGCCACGTTGCGCACGAAGAGCGATCGCGTCGTCGAGGCCCCGCCGCCCCACCGGCTCGTGATCGACAGCCCGACGGGATAGGTCCCTTCATCGGAATAGCTGTGCTCGACGAAGCTGCCGCTGGCGGTGCCGGGGCCATCGCCGAACGTCCACGTGAACTCGTCGGGGAGCCCCTTCGAAAGGCTCACGAAGCCCACGGGCTCCTCGACGACCGGGGCGTTGTAGGTGAGGGAGCCCCCGAAGGCGATGATCGCCTCCATCGGATAGCGCACCACGAGGGTCCCCGAGTTGCTCTCGGTTTTGGCGCAGAGGGGCGGGTGGTTGCCCATCGGGGGCTCGATGATGCTGTACGCGACGGCGCTCAGTGAGCTCGTGTACTCGGTGTTCTGGGTCTGGAACTGCTGCGTCGGTGGCGGGCTGACGTAGCAGACGGATCCCGACGGGACCGCGGGCACCATGTAGGGCTGGCCCGGCCGCACCTCGAGAATCTCGGGCACCGTCACCGAAAAAGAGCAGTTGGCCACGCAGTGCACGGTGTTCGTGCACCCGCAGTGCTGACCACGGACTTCCGTCGCGACGGCCAGGCCAGCGGCGGCAAGAGCGAGAACCAAGGGGGCGGCTCTCACTCGATCACCTTTCCCTCGATGATCGGACCGGACTCTGGAGACCCCAGGTCGCGAGCGCAGGCGGCGCAGACGCCCGTCCCCCGATCGATCGTTCCGCGGCCCGGATCTTGCGAAGTGGACAGGGCCATCGGCGGGATGCCGAGCGTCTCGGCGACCCGTCCGAGAGCGACGCAACGGGGGCAGGGTCCCCCGCGGAATCCGGCTGCCTGGATCGCGAAGTGAGTCGTGATCCGAAGCCTTCGCGTACGTTTCACAAGTCCTCCTCCGTGCCTCGCTTGCCTCGCTTGCCTCGCTCGGGACGGGCAACCAGAATGGGGATCCGGCCCGGGGAAGATGCCTTCCCGGCGCAACGAAGGCGCGAAGGAAGCATCAAAGATCTCGGAAATCGACAGGAGAACGGCGATTGACCTCGGTTCCGGAACGGCGCATCTATCGCTTCGGCGAGGCGGAGGTCGATAGCGGTCGCCCGGGTTTGCGCCTTGCGGGCGAAGACGTGGGCCTCCGGCAGAAGACCTTCCAGGTGCTCCTCCACCTCCTCGAGAACCGTGATCGGGTGGTCTCGCGCGAAGAGCTGCTCGACAGCCTCTGGAAGGACACGGTCGTCTCCGAGGGCTCCATCGGCCAGTGCATCGTGGAGATCCGCCGCGCGCTCGGCGACGACGCGAAGAACCCCCGCTTCCTGAAGACCTTCTCCAAAACCGGCTACCAGTTCGTGCATCCCGTCGAGGTTACGACTCCCGGAGCGGGTCTGGTCGCGGCGCCGAAGGAGGGCCCTTCCACCTACCAGATCACCTCCGTCGAGGTCGAGATGGAGATCGAAGAGGAGGTGCCCGATCCCGCGCCGCCGCTCCTGCCGCCCGTCTCGCCTTCTCCGCGCCGTTGGCTCTGGATCCTGCCCGCTCTGGTGCTCCTCCTCGGCGCCGGAGCCGCCGGGCTCGTGATCGGCCAGCGAACGCGGCCCGACGTCCGCCTGCCCGAGACGCCGGGCAAGACAGCGGTGGCCGTGCTCTTTTTCGAGAACGCCTCCCGGAACGCGGAGCTCGACTGGCTTCGCGAAGGCCTGGCCGACATGATCATCACCGACCTCTCGCGATCGGCCGATCTGTCTGTTCTCTCGCGTCAGCAGCTCCGCACGATCCTCGACGGACTGTCCATCGTTCCCGGGCGCGAAGGCGACCTCGCGGTCGCGGTCGAGGTCGCGCGGCGGGGACGCGCGACGGCGCTCGTGCGGGGGACGTTCGTGCGGCTCGGGGATCGCGTCCGCGTGGACGTCCAGATCCTCGAGGGGAGATCCGGTCGTCTCCTCGCAGCCGAGAGCGCGCTCGCCGAGCGGCCCGAAGAGATCCTGAGCCACGTGGATCTCCTCGCGATGAAGCTCCTTCCGCATCTGGGTGCCAGGCCGCGGGATGACGGCGCCCGGCAGACGCTGCGCGACGTGCGCACCGAGAGCCTCGACGCCTATCGCTACTACTCGCTGGGCCTCGAGAAGGCACACAGCCTCCACACGAGGGAGGCCATCACGCTTTTCGAGAGGGCGCTCGAGCTGGATCCGGATTTCGCGATCGCTCGGGCCCGGATCGGCTACGCGCTCGGCGTTTCGGGGAACGAAGGCGAGGCCGCACGGCCGCACTTCGAAAGAGCCCTCGCGAGCGAGAGCCGGCTCTCCGCCGAGGACCGCATGGTCGTGAACGCGTGGGACGCCATCGCGCGGCTCGACTACACGCGGGCCGTCGAGGAGTACCGCCGGCTCGTGCTGAGGTTCCCGGGAGAGGTCGAGCACTATCTGTGGCTGGCCAAGCTCCTCGTCGGTGAGCATCGGTCGACGGAGGCCATCGACGTGCTGCGCCGCGGCCTCGTGGTGGACCCCGACGACCGCTACCTCCACAACACCCTCAGCAACGTGTATTCCGACGCGGGTCGCCACGACGAGGCGATCGCCGAGGCGAAGCGCACCGTCGCGCTCGACCCCAGCGAGCCCAATGCGCTCGACACGCTCGCTGCCGCGCATCAGTGGGCCGGCCACTACGAGGAAGCTCTCGAGGTCTACGGCCGCGCGCTCTCGCTGAACCCCGAGTTCGGCGTCGCGATCATCCATCTCGGGAACCTCCATTTCGAGATGGGCCGCTACCGCGAGGCGCTGGCCGCGTTCGAGCGCTACGGAAAGCTCGCATCGGCCGACTGGGAGCGGGTCCGTTCTCTCGACAGTCAGGTCTACCTCCATCTCCGAAAGGGCGATCTGCGCAGAGCGGAGGAGGTTCTTCGACGGTACCCGAAGGGGGAGGACTGGGGCGGCGGCGCCTGGCGGCTCGCGCTCGAGCGCGGCGACGAGGGGCTGGAGGCGCGGCTCGAAGCGCTCGAGACCCGGCCTTCGCGCTACACGGGACGGGGGCAACGCCCCACCCTCCGCCACGTGCTGGTCACCCGCGGCGAGCTGAGCCTCCGTGCGGGGCGAGCGGAGGAAGGCGTTGCCTTCCTGAAGAAGGCGCTGGCCCAGCGTCCGCCCCGCTGGGACATCGATCCCATGGAGGCGGCGCTGGCCGACGCGTATCGGGGGCTCTCCCGGCTCGACGAAGCCGTGAGCGAATACGAGAGGCTTCTCGCCCTGAACCCGCGGATGCCCCGCGCGCTGTATGGTCTGGGGCTCGTCCGAGAGCGACAGGGACGGGCGGCGGAGGCCCGCCGCCTCTACGAGGCTTTTCTGGAAGTCTGGAAAACCGCCGACGAGGACGCCCCGGAGCGGCTCGATGCCCTGAGGCGTCTGGCCGCTCTCACGCGCGCCGGCTGACGATGAAACGACGGAGCTGAACATGCCGATTCTCGACCCTCATTCCTTCGCCGATGCCGGCCAGCCCCAGACGCGCCATCTGACGCTGCGTCTCACGGTGGACTTCACGCGGAAGGTCCTCGCGGGAGAAGCCGTCCTGAGGCTGGACCGCGATACCGGCGGCCCGCTGGACCTCGACACCCGGTCGCTCACGATGCGCTCCGTGAGATCCGGAGGCCGGGACGTCGCCTTCACGCTCCACGAGGAGACGCCGATCCTGGGACAGAGGCTCTCGTTGACCGTGCCGGCGGGCGAGTCCGAGTTGACGATCGCCTACGAGACCTCCCCCGAATCGAGCGCGCTCCAGTGGCTCTCGCCCGAGCAGACGGAGGGGAAGAAGCAACCGTTTCTCTTCAGTCAGTGCCAGGCGATTCACGCGCGTGCCCTCGCACCCCTCCAGGACACGCCGCGCCGCCGCATCACGTACAGCGCGGAGCTGACGATTCCCGCGGCCCTCTCGGCCGTGATGTCGGCCGGGCCCGCGGTTTCCGTGCGATCGGACACGGAGACGAAGACCCTCGCGTTCGAGATGCCGCAGCCGATCGCGCCCTACCTCCTCGCGCTCGCCGTCGGGGACCTCGAGGCGCGGGATCTCTCGCCGAGGTCGCGCGTCTACGCCGAGCCAGCGACCGTCGACGCGGCGGCCCAGGAGTTCTCGGAAGCGGAAGCCCTCATCGAGGCTGCCGAGAAGCTCTTCGGCCCGTACGACTGGGACCGCTTCGACATGCTCGTGCTGCCGCCCTCGTTTCCCTACGGCGGCATGGAGAACCCGCGCATCACGTTCCTCACACCCACGCTGCTCGCGGGCGACCGCTCGCTCGTGGCCGTGGTGGCGCACGAGCTCGCCCACTCCTGGACGGGCAATCTCATTACGAACGCCACGGCCGAGCACTTCTGGCTGAACGAGGGCTTCACGGTGTGGGCCGAGCGCCGCATCGTGGAGGCCGTGTGGGGCGAGGACGCCGTGCTCCTCGCCTGGGCGAACGGCGCGAAGGCCCTCGAGGGCGCGCTCGCGCGCTTCGGCAAAGACTCGCCGCTCACGAAGCTGAAGACCGATCTCGTGGGCGTCGACCCCGACGACGCGATCTCGCAGATTCCCTACGAGAAGGGCGCCCGCCTCCTCGTGCTCATGGAGCGCTTCGTGGGCCGGGAGCGCTGGGATCTCTTCGTGCGCGAGTACATGGCGCGGTTCCGCTTCTCCTCGATCACGTCCTATCAGTTCCTCGCGTTCGTCGAGGAGCAGCTCCCGGGCACGCCGTTCGCCGTGCGCGCCGAGGAGTGGCTCTACTCGCCGGGCCTGCCCGACAACGCCCCCGCGTTCCCGTCGGCCGCTCTCGACGCCATCACGTCCCTCGCCCAGGGCTTTGCCGGCGGCGCGCGACCCACCGCGGAGGCCGTCGCGAAATGGACGCCGGGAGAGCTCGTGCTCTATCTCCAGAACCTCCCGCGGATGCTGGACGGCGAGTCCTGCGCGTGGCTCGACGCGAACCTCGGTCTCATGGGCCGGGGCAACCACGAGGTCCTCGTCGAGTGGCTCGGCATCGCGGCCGGCTCGGACTACGAGCCCGCGTTCTCACGAATCCGCGAGGTGCTCGAGCGCGTGGGCCGGGTGAAGTACCTGCGTCCTCTCTATTCCGCTCTGGGCAAGCACCCACGGACCCAGATCCTCGCGAAGGAGATCTACGCCGCTGCGAGCCCCGGCTATCACGGCCTGTCGCGGCGCGTGGTGGAGCAGGTGATCGCGGGCTACTGACCGAGGCGCGTGAACAGCCGCCCTTCCGTTCCCGGAACGGGCGGCCGCACCACGGGGTCCGGCTCGAGGAAGCGAACGAGCGCGTCGGCCGCGAGCCGGGCCGCGCGCGCCGTCTCCTGGGGCGTGCGGGCCGCGTAGAGCGGTGCGGCGAGCTGGGAACGAGAGAGGTTCGCGAGAGCCGGGAGCGCCCAGAGCTCGTCGGCCAGCGCGCGAGCATTTGCTCCTGCTCGTGTGGCTCCGGGCGTTCCGCCCTCCGCACCTGCGGCTCCGCCCGTTCCGGGCTGCGCACCTGCTCCTGACGCTCCGCCCGTTCCGGGCTGCGCACCGGTCGTCGAGGGATTCTCGGCAGCGAGCAGGTGCCTTCGCGCGAGAGCGGAAACGGCCCTCGCCGGAGCGGGATCCTCCGGGGGCGCGGCCACAGTCCGGGGCGCGAGATCCTTCGCATCGCCCTTCAGTCGGCGCGCTTCGTTCACGGGAGCCTTCGGCGGCGCCAGAGCGCGGAGCGCGTAGCGTTCGTTCCCGAAGACCTGGTCGATGCGTTTCAGCGCGAGCCGCTGGTAGGGCACGGAGGCCCGGGCGTTTCCCGTCGCGAGCTCGGCTTCGGACGACCACATGGCCGAGACGGCCTGGGCGAGGAGCTTGCGCGCGGGATCGCTGCCGACCTCGGCGACCTCGGGATCGTCGTGATCCAGCTCGGCGGCGTTGCCGTCCTCGGCCCTGAGGAAGAAGCCGAAGGCATCGCGCAACTTTCCCTGCTCTTCGGCCAGCTCCCGGGAGCGCTCGTTCGCCTGGTCCTTCGGCAGGCCCTGCCCGAGCATGCGCAGCGTGCGCGCGAGGATCTCGCGCTGCGAGAGCGGCCCGTCGAGCGCGCGAGCGGCCGGGGCCGAGGAGCGCATCTCGATGGCGGCGAGGTCCTCCGCGAAGCGCAGGATGCGCACGGCGGAGGCGGTGCGCGAGGGCCCGTCCACGGCGTTGCCATCGGTCGCCTCGGCCCACATCACGAGCGTGTCGCCGACTCCGAGGCCCAGCTCCTTCGGATCGATGCGCGCCGCGAGGGTGCCCGTCGCCCCCGCGACGGCGGGCCCCGGGATGCGGCCGCTCTTGAACGTCATGCCCTCGCCGTAGCCGTGAGCGAGCGTGTACGCGAACGCCAGAGACGTGAGGCCGATATCGTCGCGAGCCGCGGCGCGGAGCTCGAACGGCCCGGGCATGGTCGTGACGGTACGGTCCTCGAGGGGGAGCGTGAGCTCGACCTCGGGCGCGGCGTCGGGCACCACGTCGAACGCGATCACATGCCGCTCTCCAACGCGGAGTGCCGTCGACGTGTCGAGCGCGATCTCGAGACGCGCGGAGCCGTCCTTCACGGCGAAGACCTCGGCGGACCGGCCCTCCTCGGTTATCGCAAGGTCAGACGGCGCGTTTCTCACGTGAAGCGTGGCGCGCGAGCCCTTCAGCACCTGGATCGGTGCCGCGGGCTCATCCACATGGATCGCCGGACGCTGCGCGTAGGCCGGCGCCACGACCTCGACCGAAAGCGCGAGAACCGGCGCGGCAGGCGCAGCGGGGATCGGTAGGACCGCGATCGTGGCCGATCGACGGGGGAGTGAGCGATACAGGAAGGCGATCGCGACCGCGGCTCCGGCGGCGAGGATGAGCGCGAGGGCTCGTGAGTGAGAGGCGCGGGGGCGCCGCTCGAGCACCCAGGTGGCGAGGTCGTTTCGAAGGCGGCCGCCTCCACCCTCTGCAAAGGCCGTCACCGCGCCGTCGAGCGCGGGGTCGCGGAGCTCGAGCCTGCGGGCCGCCGCGTGCAGCGTCGTCCGCGGGAGGAGAAGGGCCACGACGGCGGCCGCGCAGACGATCCCGGCGGGAAAGCTGTCGAAAGCCACGCCGAGCGCGAATCCGAACCCCGCGGCCGCCAGGAGATGCAGCACGGCACCGGTCGTCCGGGCCGCTCGCACGCGCCTCTGCAGGGTGTCGACCGCGCTCATGAACGTGGTTGTACGACGAGATCGCGCGATCCGTTCACGGCCGTCCTCGCGAATTAGACTCTCGTCCGTGTTCCAGCCATTTAGCCCATTCCACTACGCCTTCTTCGTGACGGACCTCGAATCCACGCGCCGTTTCTACGGCGAAGTCCTGGGCTGCCGCGAGGGGCGGAGCACCGGGACGTGGGTGGACTTCGATTTCTTCGGCCACCAGATCTCGGCGCACACCACGGGAACCGTGCCCCCCACGCAGGATCGCGGCTTCGTGGACGGCGTGGCCGTGCCGATGCCTCACTTCGGGGCGATTCTCGAGTGGAGCGCCTTCGAGGCCCTCGCCGAGCGCATCCGGGCCGCGGGTCTGCCGTTCGTGCTGGAGCCCCAGGTGCGCTACGAGGGAAAGCCCGGCGAGCAGCTCACGATGTTCCTGCGGGACGCCAGCGGGAACGCGCTCGAGTTCAAGGCGTTCCGCAACCCGTCGGAGCTGTTCACCGCATGACGACCGCATCCACCGAGGTCGTCATCGTGGGTGCCGGCGTCATGGGGGCGAGCGTGGCGTATCACCTCGCTCGGCGCGGGCAGCGAAACGTCGTCCTGCTGGATGCGGCTCCGGGGCCGGGGGGCGGCAGCACGAGCCGCGCCACGGGCGGCTACCGCGCGCAGTACGCGACGGCCGTCAACGTGAAGCTGTCCCTCCTCTCGCGGGAGAAGCTCCTCGCGTTTCGCGAGGAGACCGGCGTCGACCCCGGCTACGCGAAGGTGGGCTATCTGTGGCTCGCGAGCACCGCGGAGCAGCTCGAAACGCTCCTCGACGCGCAGCGGGTGCAGCACGCGAACGGATTGCCCGAGGCGCGTGAGGTCTCGCTCGACGAGATCCGCGCGCTGAACCCGGCCCTCTCGTTGGCCGACGTCGTGGGCGGCGTGTTCGGCCCTACGGATGGCACGATCCGGCCGCTGGCGATCCTGGACGGCTACCTTTCGGCCGCTCGGCGACTGGGTGTGAACGTTTCCTGGGGAACGCGCGTCACGGGTCTCTCCCGGGCCGCGGACGGGCGGGTCGAAGCCGTCGAAACCTCGAAGGGCCGCATCACGGCCGGATCCGTGGTGAATGCCGCGGGACCCTGGGCCGCGGCGGCCCCCGCGTTTGCGGGCCAGGCACTGCC
>CAZXSG010000041.1:9007-11654 GCA_964643185.1 uncultured Holophagales bacterium | reverse complement strand
CTCGCGGGGGCGCGCCACATCATCGACTCCCTCGCGTCGCTCAAAGCCAAGACGCTGGGCCGCCTCTCGTTCGAGGAGGCCGACGCCATCGACGGCATGCTCGGCGAGCTGCAGCTCGTGTTCACGCGCCTCGCGGCCGCCATGAGCGGCAAGGGGCGGGCCCCGGGGATCCCCGGGATGCCGCCTCCGCCATCACCGAGGAGAGGCTGATTCGACTCTCCTTCCGGCTCGCGTCCGAAATGCGTCGCGCGTCGACGCTTTTCGCGGTGTGCCTCGTGGCCTTGGTGACGATGGTGACGGTCGAGACGCTCGCGCCCCGGACCATGAGCGCGCAGGCCCTCACGGGTCCCGGCGAATCCACCGAGACGGCGTTCCGGAGGGAGATCCGGGGGCACTGGTTCGCGTTTCTCGCGGCGCTCGAGGACGGCGACGCCACGTCGGCCGAAGGCAAGGTCGAGGAGATCCTCAAGCACTCCCAGAAAATCGGCATCCGAAGGCTCACCGATCTCGCGCTGGCCGCGACGCTCGTGGGCCACAGGAGCCTCGAGCAGGGCAAGGTCGACCGGGCGCGGCTCGCGCTCGACACGGCCGCGCGGCTCGACCCCAACCTTCCGGAAGCTCATTGGGCGCGGCTGCAGCTCGACGCCCGGACGGGCTCTTACGGCCGGCTGCCGAAGGATCTCGCCGGGGCGTTCCGGGCCACGATGGCCGACACCGAGGCGCGGCGGATCGCTCTCTCGCGGGCCCTGCTCGTCCTCATTCTCGGGCTGGCCGCGGCGAGCGTCGTCCTCCTGTTCATCCTGGTCGTCGCGTTCGCTCCCCGGATCTACAGCGACCTTCGCGAGATCGTCGGACAGTTCGCGAAGGGGCCGGCCGAATACGCCGGAGCGGCGGCCCTCTTCGTCGCGCCCCTCCTCGTGTCCCTCGATCCTCTGTGGCTCCTTCTCGTTCTCTCGGTGATCGCGTTCGGCTACGCGTCGACGCCCCAGCGCATCGCCGCCATCGTCGCGTGGCTGCTCCTCGTTCCGGTGTTCCCCGTGATGGATGCCATGAGCTACCGTCTCGCGCTCTCGAGCTCACCCATCCTGCGGGGCGCCGAGGCGCTCGAGGAAGCCCGCTACGATCAGCGCGTCCTCGACGACCTCGAGGGCGTCAAGGCGCTGCTTCCCGACGACGTCGAGGTGCGGTTCCTCCTGGGCCGTCTCTACCAGGCGCTGGGACAGAACGACCGGGCCGTGGCCGAGTACACCGAGGGCGCCCGTCTGTCACCGGTCGAGAGCCGGAGTCTCGTGAACCGGGGGAACATCCGGTTCGTCGACGGCGACTTCGGCTCGGCTCAGGAAGACTTCCAGGAGGCGCTGAAGCGGGATCCCCGCAGCTGCCACGCGCGCTACAACCTCTCGCTCGTGTACGCGGAGACGTTCCGCACGACCGAGGCCGCGGACACGCTGAAGGAAGCCCGGGCGCTCTGTGACGGACTCGTCCAGGGCTTCATCGAGAACGCGACGCTCGCCAAGGTCGTCTCGCAGGACTACGGCGTCTCCGAAGCCCAGCAGAAGATCCGCGCGCTGGAGGGAAACCCGCTGAACCGGCGGATGCCGGGGCACTACCGCACCTACTCGCCGCTCGCCGGATTCGTCGTGCCGATCGTGCCGGCGCTTCTCCTGGCCATCGGCGCGGCGTTCTGGCTCGACAACTTCCGCGAGCGGCGTTTCGCCTACGCGATGACCTGCCAGAAGTGCGGCCGCACGTATTCCCCGCGGATGCGGCTCCAGGGCGAGGGCGGCGGTCTCTGCTCCCAGTGCATTTACGTGTACATGCGCAAGGACGGCGTCGCGATCGAGACGAAGCTCGCCAAGATCGACGAGGTCAAGCGCCGGAAGAACCTGGAAGAGAAGGGGCGCCTGGTGATCAACCTGCTGCTCCCGGGCGCCGGGCCGTTTCTCAGGTCCCACGTCGTCGCGGGCGCGGCGTCGATGGCGATTTTCTGCCTGGGCCTCGTGGCCGCCCTCTTCCGCGATTCCGTGCTCGTCGTGCCGCGGCCCGACGTGATGACGACTCTCCCGGGAACGATCTTCTGGCTCACCGTCGCGCTGGGCGGCTGGATCCTGGGACAGATCATGGCGCGGAGGGTCTGACCGATGGCCCTTCAGGGATCCCTTCGCGATTTCTCCATTGCCGACATCCTGCAGCTCATCTCGCTGCAGAAAAAGACGGGCCTTCTCACTCTCAAGAGTCCCGACGACACGGTGAACCTCGGGTTCTCCGATGGGGCTCTCGTCTCGGCGGAATCCTCGGCCAAGAGGATCGACACCCGGCTCGGCACCGTGCTCGTGAAGACGCGCCGGCTCTCGGCGGACGGTCTCTCGAAAGCGCTCGAGATCCAGGGTCAGACGCTGCAGAGGCTCGGCTTCATTCTCCTCAAGAACGGCTTCTGCTCGGCGGAGGACCTTCGCGCGGGGCTCGACATCCAGATCCGCAAGATCGCGTACGCCGTCTTTCGGTGGACCGACGGCGACTACGTTTTCGACCAGCAGGACCGCATCGACTACGACCACGAGTTCGTGATGCCGATCGGCGTCGAGGGCCTTCTCATGGAAGGGGCCCGGATGACCGACGAATGGCCGGTCCTCCAAAAGGTCGGCCC
>CAZXSG010000041.1:1929-8997 GCA_964643185.1 uncultured Holophagales bacterium | reverse complement strand
CCGGTAATCGGGAGGTGGTCCGGCGCGCCCGAGCGCATCTATCGCCGGGTCCCGGTGTCCCAGCCCGTCGAGCCGGCGGGCGAGGAATCCTCGGACGATCCCTTCAGCGAGACCGTGCTGTCGCGCTCCATCAAGCCGGCGAACGCGATCCACATTTCAGCGCCGGAGTGGGCGGTGTACGAGTTCGTCGACGGCCGGCGGCGCGTGGGCGACATCATCGAGAGGACGTTCCTCTCGGAGTTCGAAGGGGCGAAGGCCTTTTACGACCTCGTGAGCCGCGGTCTCATCGAGGAAGCCCCGGCCTCGGAGTTCGAGCACCTCGACGTGAACACGTCGGGCTCGATCGAGATGCCGCGCCCGCGCGCTTCGGGTTCGAAGGGGCTGGCGGCCATCGTTCTGGCCGTGGTCGTGCTCCTCGGCATCCTGTCGGCGGCGTTCCAGAGCCGCAATCCGATGAACACGCTCACGCGTCCCGTTCCGATCCAGGACGCTTACATGAAGAGCCTGTCTCTCCTGAAGCTCCGGCGCATATCGGAAGCGGTGGACGCCTTCTACCTGACTTCGGGGAAGTTCCCGGATTCCAAGGACCAGCTGCCGGCGGCGAAGCTCCTGCACCCCGATGATCTCCTCGATCCGTGGGGGCACCCGTACCGGTACATCCTCCAGCCCGAGAAGTATTACCTCGTGGGTTTCGACCGCGAGGGCCGCACGGACACGGACCTCTTCATCTCCCACACGGTTCGCGCGGCCAACCCGCCGGCGAATACGACCACCAAAACCAAGGGCGGCAAAGAGATCATCGTCATCGAATGAAAATGACGGGCGATAAGGGCCCGCTGGCGGCGTTGTCGTCGGTCGTCTTCGCTGCGGCGTAGCGCCGCTACGCCTCGCTCGCCTCCCTCCTCCGCCTTGCCATCGGACCCTTCTCGCCCGTCATTTGAAGTCGGCGGAGATCCGAGCCGCCAGGATCTCACGCCCAGCTTTAGATTTCTTGGTTCTGCTAACTTGACAAGCTGGCACTCAAGTCGTATCTTGCTCTCGACCGCTTTCGGAGGCGCCTGGCGCCTAGTCCGGAACGCCTGGTCGGGAGGAAACCCACATGGGCAAGATCATCGGAATCGACCTCGGTACGACGAACAGCGTCGTGGCCGTTCTCGAGGGCACGGGGCCCGAAGTCATCGCGAACTCCGAGGGCGGCCGTACGACCCCTTCGGTGGTCGGCTTCGCCAAGTCGGGCGAGCGCCTCGTGGGCCAGGTCGCCAAGCGCCAGGCCGTCACGAACCCCGAGAACACCGTCTACTCCATCAAGAGGTTCATGGGCCGCCGTTTCGACGAAGTGAACGACGAAATGACGATGGTCCCCTACAAGGTCCTGCGCACGTCGAACGGTGACGCCCGCGTCCAGGTCGGCGGCAAGGAGCTTTCGCCCCCCGAGATCTCCGCGATGATCCTCACGAAGCTCAAGGAGGCCGCCGAGGCCCACCTGGGTGAGAAGGTCGACCGCGCCGTGATCACGGTGCCCGCGTACTTCAACGACGCGCAGCGCCAGGCCACCAAGGACGCCGGACAGATCGCCGGGCTCAAGGTCGAAAGGCTCGTGAACGAGCCCACGGCCGCGGCGCTCGCTTACGGCCTCGACAAGAAGAAGAACCAGACGATCGCGGTCTACGACTTCGGCGGCGGCACGTTCGACGTCTCGATCCTCGAGATCGGCGACGGCGTCGTGGAGGTCAAGTCCACGAACGGCGACACGCACCTCGGCGGCGACAACATCGACCAGCGCATCGTCGACTGGCTCCTCGCCGAGTTCAAGAAGGACCAGGGCATCGACCTGGGCAAGGACCCGATGGCCATCCAGCGCCTCAAGGAGGCCGCCGAGAAGGCCAAGATCGAGCTCTCCACCACGGTCGAGAGCGAGATCAATCTGCCGTTCATCACGGCTGACGCTTCGGGCCCCAAGCACATGAACCTGAAGCTCACGCGCGCCAAGCTCGAGCAGATGGTCGACGAGATCCTCCAGCGCTCCATCGCGCCGTGCCGGCAGGCCCTCAAGGATGCCGGCCTCACGGCCGCGCAGATCGACGAGGTCGTGCTCGTGGGCGGCCAGACGCGCATGCCCAAGATCCAGCAGATCGTCAAGGAAGTCTTCGGCAAGGAGCCTCACAAGGGCGTCAACCCCGACGAGGTCGTGGCCATCGGCGCGGCCGTCCAGGGCGGCGTTCTCGCGGGTGAGGTGAAGGATCTCCTTCTCCTCGACGTCACGCCCCTCACGCTCGGAGTCGAGACGCTCGGCGGCGTGATGACCGCGCTCATCGAGCGCAACACCACGATCCCGGCGAAGAAGTCGGAAGTCTTCTCCACGGCCGCTGACGGTCAGACCTCGGTCGAGATCGTCGTCCTCCAGGGCGAGCGCAAGATGTCGGCCGACAACAAGAAGCTCGGCACGTTCCAGCTCATGGGCCTTCCCCCGGCGCCCCGCGGCGTGCCCCAGGTCGAGGTGACGTTCGACATCGACGCGAACGGCATCCTCAACGTGGCGGCCAAGGATCGCGGCACCGGCAAGGAGCAGAAGATCCAGATCACCGGCCACTCCGGTCTCTCCAAGGACGAGGTCGAGAAGGCCGTGCGGGATGCCGAGCAGCACAGCACGGAAGACCAGACGCGGCGCGACGCCATCGAGGCGAAGAACCAGCTCGACTCCCTGATCTACTCGACCGAGAAGCTCCTCTCGGAGAATGGCGACAAGCTGCCTGAAGGCGACAAGGGTCTCGTGCAGGACGCCGTCGCCTCCGCGAAGAAGGTCCTCGAGAACGAGAGCGGCAACGCCGACGCGCTGAAGAAGGCCTTCCAGGATCTCCAGAAGGCGAGCTACAAGGTGGCCGAGGCCATGTACAAGAGCGCTCCCGAGGCCGAGGCCCCCACGGGCGCGGCGCCCGGAGCCTCCGCCGGGAAGGCGGCCGACGACGTGATCGACGCCGAGGTCGTGGAAGAGCGCAAGCACTAGGCTGAGAATCGCGAAAGCGGGCGGTCGTGAGGCCGCCCGCTCATGAGTTTTCATGCAAGACGACGAACGAACCGGAAAAGGACGGGCCTCCGGGCCGGTGAAGGCCGTGCCCGTCGGGCTGCGCGAGGAATACGTCCTCATCGGCGTGGTGGCGAAGCGCTTCGGCGTGCATCCCCAGACGCTCCGGCTCTACGAGCGCGAGGGCCTCATCCGCCCGGCCCGCTCCTCGGGCAACACCCGCCTCTACGACCGCGAGACGGTCGAGCGGCTCGAGATCATCCTCACGCTCACGCGGGACCTCGGCGTGAACCTCGCGGGCGTCGAGGTCATCCTGGATCTCCGCACGCGCCTCGCCCGCATGGAGGGCGAAGTCGGCCGCATGATGGAAGCGATCCGCGCCGTGGCTCGGGACCGCGCCAACCCCTCGACGAACGCTCTGGCTCTGCGTCCCAAGACGGCTCTCGCGATTCGATACGAATAGGAGCCGGCTACCGTCGCGCTAAGCTCCGAGAGGTGGCACGGCGCGACGAAGACACGCGGGTCCTCCGGAAGTATCTGGAGGACATCTCCGCCTACCCGCTCCTCACGCCGGATCAGGAGAAGGAGTACGGCCGCATCGTCCAGAACCTCGAGGCGAGCGACGAGGAGCGGAGCCGCGCCGCGGATGCCCTCGTGAACGGGAATCTCCGTTTCGTGGTGTCCTACGCCAAGCGCTTCCACTCGCCCGACGTCTCGTTTCTCGACCTCATCAACGAGGGGAACATCGGGCTCATGCATGCCGCGCGGCGCTTCGATCCGGAGCGCGGCGTCAAGTTCATCACGTATGCCGTGTGGTGGATCCGGCAGGCCATCTCGCACGCGCTCTCCGAGCAGGGCGGCGCGATGCGCCTTCCGCACAAGCAGGTCGCGCTGCAGGCGCGCCTCTCGCGTAAGCGGGAGGAGCTGTCCTTGAAGCTGGGGCGGGATCCTTCGATGCAGGAGATCGCGAAGGAGGCCGAGATCGGGATCGAGGAGGCCGAGGGCCTGCTCTCGTTCTCGCGCACGGCAGAGTCTCTTTCGGAGGCGTTCGGGTCCGACCAGGAGCGCACGCTGGAAGACCTGCTCGTGCAGACGACGATCGCCGCGGCCGACGACGAGCTCGTGAAGCGCTCGTCGGAGGAGCAGACCCGCGGGCTCCTCGACAACCTGCCCGCCAAGGAGCGCGCGGTGCTGTGCCGGAGGTTCGGGATCTCGGAGAACGGCGGCCCGGAGCGCGAGCCGATGACGCTGCAGGAGATCGGCGACGAGCTGAAGCTCTCGCGCGAGCGCGTGCGGCAGATCGAGGCCCAGGCGATCGCGCGCATCAAGCGCACGATCAACCAGCGGAAGCTGCACGCCAGCCTCAATTGAAGCATCCCTTAGGATCCGGTCGTGGCTGACCTCGCCTTCGAAGCTCCCGCTCCGTGCCCCGTCTGCAAAGGCTTCGGCTTCCTCGAGACGCCCGACGGCCGGCGCGTCGTCCCGTGCGCGTGCAAGGCGGGCGAGCACTCCTCGGCGCGCATGCGCGGCGCGCGGATTCCCGATCGCTACCGCGGCTGCTCGCTCGCCAACTTCAACACGCTCCATGCCTCGCAGGCCGCCGCGAAAGCCCTGGCCCGGCGGTTCATCGAGAGCTGGCCGGTCGTGGGCGCGGGGCTCCTCATCGTGGGGCCCGTGGGCCGCGGGAAGACGCACCTCGCGACGGCGATCCTCGCCGAGATCGTGGACGCCCGTCAGGCGCGCGGCATCTTCTGCGACACCACGGAGCTCCTCGACCGCATCCAGGCCACGTTCTCGAAGTCCGAGGAGACGGCCGACGACGTCCTCACGCCGTTCAAGGAAGCCGAGATCATGGTCCTCGACGAGCTGGGCGCGCGGCGGCCCACCGAGTGGGGCCGCGACACGCTCTACGCGCTGCTCAACGCGCGGTACAACCAGCGCCGCATCACGCTCGTCACGACGAACTTCATGGACGAGGGGGACCGCGCGGGAGCCGAGACGCTGGAGTCGCGCATCGGGGTGCCGCTCCGGAGCCGCCTCGCCGAGATGTGTCAGTACGTGCCGCTCGACGGGCCCGATTTCCGGCGAGAGGTGAAGCAGGGACGCGCTTTCGCGTAGCCTCCCCGGGATGGACTTCGCCGCACTCTTCTCGAAGGACGCTCAGGCCTTTCAGCCCTCCGCGATCCGGGCCCTCGCGCCGCTCCTGAACGACTCTTCGGTCATCTCGTTCGCCGCGGGCGTTCCGAACCCCGAGACCTTCCCCGCCGAACCGCTGCGCGAGGCCGCCGACCGCGTGCTGCGCGATTTCCCGAGGCGCGCGCTGCAGTACGACGTCACGCGCGGATACCTGCCGCTCCGTGAGCGCATCGCCGCCCGCGGCGCGGCGCTGGGGCTTGCGGCCACCGGCAGCGAGACGCTCCTCACCGCGGGCTCGCAGCAGGCTCTCGATCTCGCCGCGCGGGTCCTCTTCGATCCCGGCGACGTGGTGCTCGTCGAGGTGCCCACGTACGTCGGCGCGCTCGTGACGTTCGCGGCGCGGCGTGCGCGGCCCGTGGGCATCGTGCGCACCGCCGAGGGCATCGACCTCGCGCACCTCCGCGCCACCGTGAACCGGCTCCGCGGCGAGGGCGCGCGCGTGAAGGCCCTCTACACGATTCCCAACTTCCAGAACCCGTCAGGCCTGGCGATGACACGCGCCGCGAAGGACGCCCTGGCCGAGACCGTCGCCGAGCTGGACCTCCTGCTCCTCGAGGACGATCCCTACGGCGAGCTGTCGTTCGGCGATCCAGATAGCTTCGATCGCACCCCTGTCGCCGCCCGGCAGCCCGAGCGGACGGTGTATCTGGGCAGCTTCTCCAAGACGCTCGCGGCCGGCTTCCGTGTGGGCTGGATGCACGGGCCCGAGACGTTCCTCTCCCGCGCCGAGCTGGCCCAGCAGGCGGTGGCCCTGTGCCCCTCGACGTTCACCGCATCGGTCCTCGATTCGTACCTCGCGCACAACGACTACGACGCCCACCTCGCCTCGCTGCGCGGCTTCTACAAGGCCCGCAAGGACGTCCTCCTCGCCGCGCTCCGGGAGCACTTCCCCAAGGCGATCGCGTACAGCGATCCCGCGGGCGGCCTGTTCACATGGGCCTCTCTGCCCGCGGGAATGAACGCCGGGGCGCTCCTGCCGCGCTGCGTCGCCGAGACGAAGACGGCGTACGTCCCCGGTGCCTCGTTCGTCGTGGAGGGCGACGGCACGCCGTTCTTCCGCATGACGTATGCGAAGGAAACGGCGGAGCTCCTCGCGGAGGGCGCGCGGCGGCTCGGAGCGTTCTTCGCCGCCGAGATGAAGGAGATGGAACCGAAGTGAGGCGTCTCACCGGCCCTCTTCTCCTCATGGTCCTCACCGTCGCCTGCTCGGACGCGCCGCCTCCGAAGCCCGTGCTGCCGGCGCGCCCCGCGCCGACGCTCACGCCGACGCCCTTACCCGCGGCGACACCGGTGGCGACTCCGGCACCCACGCCCACCACAGCTGTTCCCGCGGCGATTCCCGAAATCCCCCTGCCGAAGCTCGCCGTCGGCGTGAGCATCGACCGCAAATCCGTGGCGTTTTCCCCGCGCGACTGGTGGCTCGTCGCGGGCGGCACGCAGACCCGCGTCCGCGGCGCGCTCGAGGTGTGGGCGCCCGCGGGCGGGGCGGCGGCGCCCGCGTTCGTCGTGCAGGCGGGTTCCTTCCTGACGACCGAGGGCGCGGAGAAGGAACGCGCGCGCCTCGCGCTGCTTCTCGGCGTACCCGTTCGGCTCTCGCCGAACGGGCCGAAGACGGCCGTCCACGTGGGGGAGCCCGGCGAGCGCAAGGCCGTCGAGCCGCTCCTCGCGCGCGTGCGCCGCGAGGCGATGCCCGACGCGTTCCTCGTGGGCGCTCCGGTGCCCGTGACCGCCGCGCCGAACGTGCTCCTCGTCCGGGTTCTCGGCGAGGCCGAGGCCCGCGAAATTTCGAGCCCGGCCACGCTCGTCCCTCTCGACGGAGGTTTCGTGCAGGTGGGCGAGACGTCGTATCG
>CAZXSG010000041.1:0-1919 GCA_964643185.1 uncultured Holophagales bacterium | reverse complement strand
CTCCGCGCGACGGGGCGGGGCACGCTCCACGTGATCAACGAGGTGAACCTCGAGGACTACCTCAAGGGCGTTGTGCCCGGTGAGATGGGGCCTCGCGTCTACGACGAGATCGAAGCGCTCAAGGCGCAGACCATCGCGGCGCGCTCGTACGCGATCCGCCGCCTGGGGAGCTGGGCGCGCGAGGGCTACGACCTCTGCGCGACGCCGCGCTGCCAGGTCTACTCCGGCGTCAACGTGGAGCAGCCGCTCTCGTCGCAGGCGGTGGACGACACGGCCGGCGAGGTCCTCGTGTGGAACGGCACGGTGTGCGACACGCTCTTCACGTCGACCTGCGGCGGCCGCACGGAGTTCGCGAACGAGGTTTTTCCCGGCTACGGGCGGGAGGACTTTCCCTATCTCGCGTCGGTGATGTGCTTCGGCGAGGGGTCCGCGACGCTCTCTTCGACGCGCACCGTCGCGAAAGGCCCGCGTTCGCTTCTCGCCCTCCGCGGGGCCGCTTTCCTGGCTTTCCTCGAAGGCGATCTCGCCGCGGCCCGCCGGGCGCTTCGCGAAGGGCTGGGCCTCGCCGCCGTCGCCGGGCCGAAGAGCCTCTCGCCCGAGAGCTTCTACCGCGATCTCGCGAAGGCCGGAGAGCTGGTCGATGCCGCAGCCCCCGAGCTTCTGATCGAGGAGCTCGAACCCGCCGCCGCGCCCGCGAGCTGGTCGAAGGAGGCGAAGAGCGCCTTCGCCACGCTGTCGCGCTTCCAGCTCGGCGCGGGCGCGGCGCTTCCCACCGACCGCGCCCTGACGGTCGAGGAGGCCGCGGGGCTCTATCTCGTGCTCCTGACGCGGCTCGGCGATGTCGAGGAGATCGAAGCGCGCTTTCTCACGGCCGCGGACGGCAAGCTGGAGCTGAAGACGGCCGGGGGGCGCGACTCCGTCGAAATCCTGCCCGGCGCCGCGTTGTTCCGCGGCGGACCCGACGCGTTCCACCCGGAGCCCGCGCTGAACCTCGTGGCGGGGGATCGCGTGCGGCTCTTCGTCGCGAAGAAGGGGGCGGATCGCCGTGCGTTCGCGCTGGCCGGGCCCGTCGCCGCGGCGCACGGAACGTACGAGCGGGCGTCCTCGTGGATCCACTGGACGCGGCGCTTCACGGGCCAAGAGCTGGCCGCGAAGCTGAACGAGCGCGACGCGTCGCGTTCGTACGAGCGGGTGAAGAAGATCGACGTCCTTTCGCGCGGCGTCTCGGGTCGCGCCACGAAGGTGCGGGTCGAGACCGACAAGGACACGGTGATGCTCTCGGGTCTCGAGATCCGCTTCGCGCTGGGGGTTCCGGAGTCGCTGTTCCGGGTCGTTCCGGGCCAGCGTGAAGGGAGCCCGCTCTTCACGTTCTACGGCCGCGGCTGGGGCCACGGCATCGGCCTCTGCCAGAACGGCGCCTTCGGCATGGCCCTCGCGGGGAAGACCTACCGGGAAATCCTCGAGCATTACTATCCAGGAGCGTCGGTGGGGCCCATTCCCGCCCCAAACTAAGATGAACGGCCGCGCCCCGTGCGATGGACGGCGCGGCGATTGCTACAACGACTTCTGAGGAGCACCCATGTCTGCCGTTCTGGATCCGCCCACCACGACCCCTCTTCCGTCCGCGCCGGAAGGCTTCGGCTTCACCCTCACCGAGGAGCAGAAGGCCATCCGGAAGATGGTGCGCGAGTTCGCCGAGAGCGAGATCCGGCCCCACGTGATGAAGTGGGACGAGTCCCAGGAGTTCCCGCGCGACGTGATGTCCAAGCTCGGTGAGCTGGGCATGCTCGGCGTGCTCTTTCCCGAGGAGTACGGCGGCTCGAACCTCTCGTACATCGACTACGTGAACATCGTCGACGAGCTCTCTCGCGTGGACGGCTCGGTGGGCATCACGCATTCGACGCTGTCGATGGGGTCCG